>NZ_JBFBFU010000007.1:0-66350 GCF_040684355.1 Kitasatospora sp. NPDC091276
CTCTCGCCTCCGAGGCCGGCGATCCGGTCGCCCCCGACGGCCAGGCGGCCGCCCTCGACGACGCCGCCGGGCAGGACCAGCCGGGCGCCGGCCAGTGCGGTACGGTCACGGTCCGCGGTGGTCACGCGGTCACCTCCATGGAGAGCAGATCCCAGGCGAGCAGGCCCGCGCCCAGGGACGCGGCGGTGTCTTTGAGCATGGCGGGTACGACCTTCGGGGGCATCTGGAAGGTCAGGCGCTCGGTGACCGCCGTGCGCAGCGGGCCGAAGAGCGTGTCACCGGCCTCGGCCAGCCCGCCGCCGACGATCACCGTGGACGGGTCGAGCAGGCTCTGGGCGAGCACGATCCCGTCGGCGAGGGCGTCGACGGCGCCCTGCCAGACCGCGAGCGCGCGGTCGTCCCCGGCGTCCACCGCGGCGGCGCAGGATGCCGCGTCGGCGTCGGGGTCGCCGCTGGCCGCGGCCCAGGCACGGGACACGGCGGAGGCGGAGGCGAGCGTCTCCAGGCAGCCGCGGGCGCCGCAGCCGCACTGCGGTCCGCCCGGGCGGACCACGACGTGGCCGATCTCGCCGCCGTAGCCGTGCGCGCCGGCCTCGATCCGGCCGCCGATGCCGATGGCACCGGCGATGCCGGTGCCCAGCGCGATGAACAGGAAGCGGTCGACGCCCCGGCCGGCGCCGAGCCGGCCCTCGGCCAGGCCGCCCGAGCGCACGTCGTGGCCGAGCGCGACGGGGATGGCGGCGCGGTCGGGCCCGGCCAGGCGCTCGCCCAGGAGCTTGCGCAGCGGGAGGTCCCGCCAGCCGAGGTTGGCCGAGTAGACCGCGATGCCGTTCCTCTCGTCGATCGTGCCGGGGACGGCGACGCCGGCCGCGAGCGGGGCGACGCCGAAGCGGCCCCGGCCCTCGTCCGCCAGGTCGGCGGCGAAGTCGAGGATGGCGGCGACCACGGCGTCCGTGCCGTGCTCCCGCCCGGTCGGTCGGCGTGCTTCGAACAGCACGGAGCCGTCCTGGGCGAGCAGCGCGGCCTTCATGCCGGTGCCGCCTACATCGAGTGCGATGACGTGCTTCACGGAGGACAGTTTCCCTTGGTCGGGTAGAAGAGGTCTAGTCCAGTTGTCGGATTGGTCTGGTCCAAAGTAGGTGAGCTTTGTCGCAGATGGGGGCAGTGTGAGCGGCTTTGCGCCAGGCGCCTTCCGTTCACCTTCTGTTGCGCATCGTGCAATGACGTCCGCACTTCGATAACTACTCGGCGGGCTCGGCGCAGTGGTGTGGACCACTGCCGGGTGGGTTTGGCAGTGTTGCGCCTCCCCCCTCCCGGATTCCCCCGTCCGGTCGCAGTTCTCCCCTGAAGGCGGTACCCGCGTTGAACAGGCGCGCCCACGTTCCCACCCGCGTCCTCGGCACCGCGCTGGCCGGAGCACTGGTACTCACCGCCGTCAGCGCCTGCGGCGGGCAGGAGGACGGACCGGTCACCCTCAAGCTGGTCGCCGCCGACTACGGGGAGAGCGCCGACACCAGCTCCAAGCTGTACTGGGACGAGATCGCGCGCGGCTTCGAGGCCGCCAACCCCGGCATCAAGGTCGACGTCGAGGTGGACAGCTGGACCGACATCGGCAAGAAGGTCGACGACATGATCGCGGCCGGCAAGTCCCCCGACCTGCTGCAGACCGGCGGCTTCGCCGACCAGGTCGCGGCGGACCGGCTGTACCCGGCCGCCGACGTGCTCTCGATGGACACCCAGGCCAATTTCCTGGACACCTTCGCGCACGCCGGGCAGGTGCTCGGCACCCAGTACGGCATCCCGTTCGTCTCCTCCTCCCGGGTGCTCTTCTACAACAAGGCGGTCTTCCGCCAGGCCGGCATCACCCAGCCGCCGGCCACCTGGAACGAACTGCGCCAGGACGCCGAGAAGATCAAGGCCAAGGTGCCGGGCGTGACCCCGTACGGGCTGCCGCTCGGGCCGGAGGAGGCGCCGGCCGAGTCCATGCTGTGGACGCTGAGCGGCGGCGGCAGCCTCTCCGACGACGTCGGCAACTACACCATCGACAGCGCCCAGAACCAGGCCACCTTCAGCTGGCTGAAGAACAACCTGGTGGCCACCGGGCTGACCTATCCGGACCCGGGCAAGATGAACCGCACCCCGGTCTTCCAGGACTTCGCGGCCGGGAAGGTCGCGATGCTGAACGGGCACCCGACGCTGCTGCGGATGGCCACCGCCGGGAAGATCGACTTCGGGACGGCGCCGATCCCCAAGAAGGACGGCGTGGGCAAGACCGGCAGCCTCGGCGTCGCGGACTGGATGATGGCGTTCAAGGCCAACGGGCACAAGAACGAGATCAAGAAGTTCCTGTCCTTCGCCTACTCCCGCGAGTTCCAGCTGAAGTTCGACGAGCAGTACAACCTGCTGCCGGTCACCCAGGACGCGTTCAACCAGATGACGTCCGACCCGAAGCACGAGGACCTCAAGCAGTTCGCGGTCGGGCTGACCAACGCCAGCTTCTACCCGTTCGGGGACCCGGCCTGGGGCGACGTCAGCAACCGGATCAAGGCCGGGATCGGGCAGGCCGTCACCGGGGACCCGAAGCAGGCGCTCGCCGGGCTGCAGGACGCGGCGGTCAAGGAGGCGGCCCGGGTCCGCAAGTGAACCCGGGCCGGGGCGCCCTCCAGGGGCGGGGTCGTCAGGGGCGGGCTCGTCAGGGGAGCGTGATGGCGTAGGCCTTGCGGAGCGTCTCGTGGACCGTCCAGGTGGTCCGGTCGCCCTCGCGCAGCACGGCGCAGTCGCCCGGGCCGACCTCCAGGGTCGGGCCGCCCTCGACCTCGATGGTGGCCCGGCCGCTGAGCACCACGAACAGCTCGTCGGCCTCCACGTCGGTGACCACGCCGGGGGTGATCTGCCAGATGCCGCGCAGCTGGCGGCCGTCGGGGGACTCGGCGAGGACCAGTCCGGAGACCTCCGGGGTGCCGGAGACGATCTGGGCCGGGTCGAGCGGATCGGGTTCGAGGTCGGCGGTGGGGATGTGCACGGCGAAGCTGGGCGTGGTCATACCGCCGACGCTAGCCGGGGCGGCCGGGTGCCGGAGGGCGCACAGTGTGTCCGGCTCACGCGGGAGAATGACACTCCGTAGTGATGGCGGAGGTGTCCTGGTGGGCGAGCTGAGTGAGCGGGACGTGGCGGTGCTGGCCCTGGAGGGGCGGCAGTGGCGGACGGCCGGGGCCAAGGAGCGGGCGATCCGGGAGGAGCTGGGGCTCTCCTCCACCCGGTACTACCAGCTGCTGAACGCGCTGCTGGACCGGCCGGAGGCCCTGGCGCACGCCCCGGTCCTGGTGAACCGGCTGCGCCGGATCCGGGAGGCCCGGCGGGCGGCACGGTAGCGGGACGGGGCCGCGGGGTAGGGCTCGGGCATGGGCTTTGACGAGAAGTGGGCGCCGGTCACGGCTGCCGGTCGGGACGGGCTGCGGGCGATCCTGGCGGCGCCGGGCGAGGCGGTGATCGCGCTGGACTTCGACGGGACGCTGGCGCCGATCGTGGCGGATCCCGATCGGGCGCGGGCACATCCGGGGGCGGCGGCCGCGCTGCGGGCGCTGGTGCCGGCGGTGCGGGCCGTGGTGGTGGTGACGGGTCGGCCGGCCGCGCTGGCGGCGGAGTACGGCGGCCTGGACGGGCTGCCCGGGGTCGTGGTGCTGGGGCACTACGGCGCCGAGCGCTGGGAGGGCGGCGAGGTGACCGCGCCGCCGGTGCACCCCGGGGTGGCCGGGGCGCGGGCGGCGCTGCCTGGCCTGCTGGCGGCGGCGGGGGCGCCCGAGGGGACGTGGCTGGAGGACAAGGGTCGCTCGCTGGCGGTGCACACCCGGCGCACGGCGGCGCCCGAGGAGGCGCTGGAGCTGCTGCGGTCGCCGGTCGGCGAGCTGGCGGCCGGGCACGGGCTGGTGGTGGAGCCCGGGCGGCTGGTGCTGGAGCTGCGGCCGCCGGGGGTGGACAAGGGCGCGGCGCTGACCGGTTTCCTGCGCGAGCGCGGGGCAGGTTCGGTGCTGTACGCGGGGGACGACCTGGGGGACGTGGCGGCCTTCGCGGCGGTGGAGAAGCTGCGCGGCGAGGGGGTGGCGGGGCTGCTGGTGTGCAGCGGCGCGGTGGGGGACGCGCCGGTGCGCGAACTCGCCGACCGGGCCGACCTGGTGGTCCCGGGCCCGGCCGGCGTGGTGGAACTGCTCGCGGCGCTGGGCGCGGCCGTCGGCGCGGTCTGAGCCGGACGGCAGCGCGTTGAGCGGGCTCAGAGCGCGTTGAGCCGGTTCACAGCGCGCTGAGCTGGTCGAGGAACCACTGCTGCGGGGGCAGCGCGGTGGCCGCCGCCGCGAGGCGCTTGGTGCGGTCGGCGCGCTCCCCATCGGGCATGGTGAGGCCGGCGTGCAGGGCGTCGGCGGTGGCGATGACGTCGTACGGGTTGACGGTGAGCGCGTCCTCGGCGAGTTCGGCGTGCGCGCCGGCCTCGCGGGAGAGCACCAGGGCGCAGCCGTGGTCGGACACCACCGGAACCTCCTTGGCGACCAGGTTCATGCCGTCCCGGATCGGGTTGACCAGGGCCACGTCGGCGAGCCGGTAGGCGGCCAGGGAACGCGGGAAGTCGTCGTCGACGTGCAGGATCAGCGGCTGCCAGGCGGGGGTGGCGAACTCGGCGTTGATGTCCTCGGCGAGCCGTTGGACCTGCGCGGTGTAGGCGCGGTACTCGGCGAGGTCGGTGCGCGAGGGGTAGGCGAAGGCGATGTGCACCACCCGGTCGTGCCATTCGGGGCGGGTGCGCAGCAGGTGCCGGTAGGCCTGGAGGCCGCGGACGATGTTCTTGCTCAGCTCGGTGCGGTCGACCCGGACGATGGTGCGCCGCCCGCCGACGGCCTCGCGGAGGGCGGCGAGGCGTTCGTCGACGTCCGGGCGGTGGGAGCGCTCGCGCAGGAAGTCGGCGTCGGCGCCGAGCGCGTGCACGCCGAGCCGGGTGGTGCGGCCGGCGTGGGTGACGGTCATGGCGTCCCGGTCGACCTCGGCACCGAGCAGGTCGGCGCAGCAGTCGGCGAAGGCCAGCGCCCAGCGGCGGGTCAGGAAGCCGGCCCGGTCGGCGCCCAGGATGCCGGTGAGGACGGCCTCGGCGACGTCGTCGGGCAGCAGCCGGAAGTACTCGGGCGGGGCCCACGGGGTGTGCGAGAAGTGGCCGATCCGCAGGTCGGGGCGGGCGGCGCGGAGCAGGGCAGGGGTCAGCGAGAGGTGGTAGTCCTGGACCAGCACGGCGGCCCCGGGGGCGGCCTCGGCGGCCAGCGCCTCGGCGAAGGCGGCGTTGTAGGCGCGGTAGGCGGCCCACTCGGTGCGGAACCCGGCGTCGAAGGCGGGGGCGGTGGGGGTGGCGTAGAGCAGGTGGTGGACGAACCAGAGGGTGGAGTTGGCGACGCCGTTGTAGGCGCGGGCGAAGGTGTCGGGATCGATGTCCAGCATGCGGACGGCCTGGCCGCCCACGTCGTGCCCGGCGAGGTCGAGGCGGCCGTCCGGGGCCCCTCTGGCGGCCTGCCGGTCGGCCGCGCCGAGGGCGGCGCAGACCCAGACGGCGTCGGGGTCGTCGATGGCGGAGAGGCCGGAGACCAGGCCTCCGCCGCCGCGGCGGAGGGTCAGCGTGCCGTCGTCCGCGGTGCTGAACGACACCGGTCCCCGATTGGAGGCCACCAGGACGGGGGCGGTGCCGGTCGCACTCGAACGTTCGGTCGTGAGATCGCCCATGGTTGGTACGTTGCCGGGGCTCCGGAGCGGCAAACCCTTTCGGTGGGTGTTCAGTGTCGGGTCGCGTACTCGGGCACGGTGTGCATGGGCGGGCGTTCCAGGGCGGTCACCGGGTGGGTGTGGGCGGTGAACTCCCGGCTCTGCGGGTCGCGGGTGAACTGGGTCAGCAGCGGGTGGACCAGGTCGGCCGAGGCCTTCAGCCGGTGGGTGCGGTCGAGGCGTTCGAGGGCGGTGCGGTAGATGGTGGCGGCCATCCGGCCGAGGGCCTGGCCGTCCTGGTGCCGGTGGTGCCGGACGCCGACGTCCACCTGGGCCAGGGCGTCCAGCCCGACCGTCTCCAGCGCGTCGACCAGCAGGCCGAGTTCGACGCCGTAGCCGGTGGGGAAGGGGAGCCGTTCGAGCAGCGCGCGGCGGGCCGCGTACTCGCCGCCGAGCGGCTGGACGAAACCGGCGAGTTCCGGCCAGTGCAGGTTGAGCAGCGGGCGGGCGACCAGTTCGGTGACCCGGCCGCCGCCGGCCGGGACCACCGCGCCCTCGGTCTCCAGCGGCCGGTCGTACATGGCCTTGACCAGCTGGATGTCCGGTTCGGTCAGCAGCGGGCCGAGGATGCCGGAGACGAAGGCCGGGTCGAACTCGCGCAGGTCGGCGTCGACGAAGCAGATGATGTCGCCGCGGGTGACCAGCAGCGAGCGCCAGAGCACCTCGCCCTTGCCGGGGACGGCGGGCAGCCGGGGCAGGATCGCGTCGCGGTACTCCACCCGGGCGCCGGCCCGGGCGGCGACGGCGGCGGTGGCGTCGGCCGAGCCGGAGTCGACCACGACGAGTTCGTCGACCAGCGGGAGGCGCTCCATCAGCTCGCGGCGGATGGTGCGGACGATGTCGCCGACGGTGGCCTCCTCGTCCAGCGCGGGCAGCACCACGCTGACCGTGTGGCCGGTCCGGCGCTTGGCCTCCAGCAGGGAGTGCACCGGCCGGTCGACCGCGCTCCACGAGCGGCGGCGCAGCCAGGACGCCGCCTGCGGGAGCAGCGCGGGGGTCGGTTCGGCGGGCACGGGACTCTCCTCGGCGGGGTCGGTGGGACGCGCCATCTCGCGTGGCGGACGATCCCGTTCGGGGTTGACGCCTTCGGATACAGTCTTCGTACAGCGGCCGGACCTTTGCACGCCGGGGTCGCCGTTGAGCACCACCACAATTTCACAAGCTCATCCAGAGGGACTGAGGGAACGGCCCGTTGACGTCCCGGCAACCTTCTCGCGCGGCTGTCTGTCGACAGGCCCCGGCGGGACAGGTGCCAATTCCGGCCTGTGGCGCGACCGTGCCACGGGGAAGATGAGGAGAGAGGCCTCCGCCATCATGGCTATCGACACTGTCGCACCCGCATCCGTGGACCTCGGCCCCGCCACCGCGCTGTCCTGTCGGGAGTGCGGCACCCGCTTCCCGCTCGGTCCGAGCTTCGCCTGCCTGGAGTGCTTCGGCCCGCTGGAGATCGCGTACGACTTCGGCAGCGAGGACGCCGAGGCGCTGCGCCGCCGGATCGAGGCCGGCCCGAGCTCGATCTGGCGCTACGCGCCGCTGCTGCCCGTCCCGGCCGACGTCGCCACCAAGCCCAACCTGAACCCCGGCTGGACCCCGCTGGTCAAGGCGGACAACCTGGGCCGCGAGCTGGGCTTCACCGCGCAGCTGCACATCAAGGACGACTCGGGCAACCCGACCCACTCGTTCAAGGACCGCGTGGTGGCCTGCGCCATCGAGGCCGCGCGGGCCTTCGGCTTCACGACGCTCTCCTGCTCCTCCACCGGCAACCTGGCCGGCGCGGTGGGCGCGGCGGCCGCCCGGGCCGGCTTCAAGTCCTGCGTGTTCATCCCGCACGACCTGGAGCAGGGCAAGGTCGTCATGGCCGGGGTGTACGGCGGCGAGCTGGTCGGCATCGAGGGCAACTACGACGACGTGAACCGCTTCTGCTCGGAGCTGATCGGCGACCCGGCCGGCGAGGGCTGGGGCTTCGTCAACGTCAACCTGCGCCCGTACTACGGCGAGGGCTCCAAGACGCTGGCGTACGAGATCTGCGAGCAGCTCGGCTGGCGGCTGCCGGAGCAGATCGTCATCCCGATCGCCTCCGGCTCCCAGCTGACCAAGATCGACAAGGGGCTGCAGGAGCTGATCAGGCTCGGCCTGGTCGAGGACCGGCCGTACAAGGTCTTCGGCGCCCAGGCGGCGGGCTGCTCCCCGGTGTCGGCGGCGTTCAAGGCCGGCCAGGACGTGATCCGCCCGGTCAAGCCGGACACCATCGCCAAGTCGCTGGCGATCGGCAACCCGGCGGACGGCCCGTACGTGCTGGACATCGCCCGGCGCACCGGCGGCGCGGTCGAGGACGTCACCGACGCCGAGGTGGTGGACGCGATCCGGTTGCTGGCCCGGACCGAGGGCGTCTTCGCCGAGACCGCGGGCGGGGTGACCGTCGGCGTGCTGAAGAAGCTGGTGGAGACCGGCCAGCTGGACCCGGCCAAGGAGACCGTCGCGATCAACACCGGCGACGGCCTGAAGACCCTGGACGCCGTCGCCGGGGCCGGGATGACCGCCGTCATCCGCCCGACCCTGGCGTCCTTCCACGACGCCGGCCTCGCGTCCGCCTGAACACCCCCCACCCCGCTGGGCCCTGTCCGCTAGGAGAACCATGAGCGCCAACGTCCGTATCCCCACCATCCTGCGCACCTACACCGGCGGCGCCGCCGAGGTGGCCGCCGAGGGCGCCACCCTGGGCGAGGTCATCGCCGACCTGGAGAAGAACCACGCGGGGATCGCCGCCCGCATCCTGGACGACGCCGGCAAGCTGCGCCGCTTCGTCAACGTCTACGTGAACGACGACGACGTGCGCTTCGCCGAGGGCCTGGCGACCGGGATCGCGGACGGCGCCAGCGTCTCGATCATCCCGGCGGTGGCCGGCGGCTGCTGAGCCGCGCCCCGATCCGGGCACCCCGCCCGAGCCGCTCGTCCGACCGGCCGTCCGCGCGTACGGAATTCCGTTCTCCGTACGCACGGGCGGCCGGCCGCATTTCGGCGGGAATATGGCGGGGTCAAGTCGGAGTAGAGTGTGGCTCGGTTGGGAACAGGGCTTCCCCTCATCCTCACCCGCGAATCACCCGCGAATCGCCGGACGGTCGTCCGGCCGCTGAGACCGGTCGGGTGCCTGGGCCGTGAAACATGTCAGGCAGATGTCAGAATTCCTGCGGGGATTTGTAGTAATCCGTCCGCTATGTCCGGCGTGAAATGCCGAATTCCTCCCGCTTTGGCCCGTCCTGCCCCTTGGCGCGGTGCCGGAATTCCCCGCAGCTGACCCTGTTGCAGAGGGCGTCGATCCGGATACATTCAGCCGCGGTCGACGTAATCACCCGCTCACAGGGCGCCGTCAGGCACCCCCGGCGGAGGGTTGCGGCGTGCACGGCTGCGCCCAGGGGGGGTTCCCCGGGCCGGCCTTCAAACCAGACCCGGGCCCGCGACCTGCGGGCGCGTGAAGGGCCAGCACAGCACTAGGGGAGTTCGGAATGGCTCAGGGCACCGTCAAGTGGTTCAACGCGGAGAAGGGCTACGGCTTCATCGCGGTCGACGGTGGTGCGGACGTCTTCGTCCACTACAGCGCGATCCAGATGGACGGCTACCGCACCCTCGAGGAGGGCCAGCGGGTCGAGTTCGAGATCTCCCAGGGACAGAAGGGCCCGCAGGCGGACATGGTCCGCGCCGCGGTGTGACCCCCTTCCGACCCCAGGAGCTCGGCGCGGCCCACGGCTGGTGACCACTCGCTTCTCGACGGGCCCGTGCGACACGCGTCGTACGGGCCCGTCGGCGTTCCCCGGCGGGGAGTTGCGCGGGTCGGCGGGAGCGCCCCGGGCGGCTCGCGGGATCGCGATTGGGCTTGCACTCGACCACCCCGAGTGCTAATTATTGGCGTTAGCACTCACAGCGTGAGAGTGACAGCGGACCGGGTCGGTGAGGCCCCCGGGAGCGGTAGGGGAAAGGACCCCCGCACACCAGGGCCGTCCGTCGCGGGCACCCCTTGGTCCGAGCAGTCGACCGTGTCCCGGAGGACCACTTCTGATGGCCAAGATCATCGCCTTTGATGAGGAAGCTCGCCGCGGCCTTGAGCGTGGCATGAACCAGCTCGCCGACGCAGTGAAGGTCACGCTCGGCCCCAAGGGTCGCAACGTCGTGCTGGAGAAGAAGTGGGGCGCCCCCACGATCACCAACGACGGTGTCTCCATCGCCAAGGAGATCGAGCTCGAGGACCCCTACGAGAAGATCGGCGCGGAGCTCGTCAAGGAGGTCGCCAAGAAGACCGACGACGTCGCGGGTGACGGCACCACCACCGCCACCGTGCTCGCCCAGGCCCTGGTTCGCGAGGGTCTGCGCAACGTCGCCGCCGGCGCCAACCCGATGGCCCTGAAGCGCGGCATCGAGAAGGCCGTCGCCGCCGTCTCCGACCAGCTGCTGGCCCAGGCCAAGGACGTGGAGACCAAGGAGCAGATCGCCTCCACCGCCTCCATCTCGGCCGCCGACACCCAGATCGGCGAGCTCATCGCCGAGGCCATGGACAAGGTCGGCAAGGAAGGCGTCATCACCGTCGAGGAGAGCAACACCTTCGGTCTGGAGCTCGAGCTCACCGAGGGCATGCGCTTCGACAAGGGCTACATCTCCGCCTACTTCGCGACCGACCTGGAGCGCATGGAGGCGACCTTCGAGGACCCCTACATCCTCATCGCCAACTCCAAGATCGGCTCGGTCAAGGACCTGCTGCCGCTGCTGGAGAAGGTCATGCAGAGCGGCAAGCCGCTCGTCATCATCGCCGAGGACGTCGAGGGCGAGGCCCTGTCGACCCTGGTCGTGAACAAGATCCGCGGCACCTTCAAGTCCGTCGCCGTCAAGGCCCCGGGCTTCGGCGACCGCCGCAAGGCCATGCTCGGCGACATCGCCATCCTCACCGGTGGCACCGTGATCTCCGAGGAGGTCGGCCTCAAGCTGGAGAACGCCGGCATCGACCTGCTGGGCACCGCCCGCAAGGTGGTCATCACCAAGGACGAGACCACCATCGTCGACGGTGGCGGTGACAGCGAGCAGGTCGCCGGCCGCGTGAACCAGATCCGCGCCGAGATCGAGAACAGCGACTCGGACTACGACCGCGAGAAGCTCCAGGAGCGCCTCGCCAAGCTGGCCGGCGGCGTGGCCGTCATCAAGGCCGGCGCGGCCACCGAGGTGGAGCTCAAGGAGCGCAAGCACCGCATCGAGGACGCCGTCCGCAACGCGAAGGCCGCCGTCGAGGAGGGCATCGTCGCCGGTGGCGGCGTCGCGCTGCTCCAGGCCTCGGTCGCCTTCGACAAGCTGGAGCTGGAGGGCGACGAGGCCACCGGTGCCAACATCGTCAAGGTCGCGCTGGAGGCCCCGATCAAGCAGATCGCGACCAACGCCGGCCTGGAGGGTGGCGTCGTGGTGGAGAAGGTGCGCAACCTCCCCGCCGGTCACGGCCTGAACGCGGCCACCAACACCTACGTCGACCTGATCGCCGAGGGCATCATCGACCCGGCCAAGGTGACCCGCTCCGCGCTGCAGAACGCCGCCTCCATCGCGGCGCTGTTCCTCACCACCGAGGCCGTCATCGCCGACAAGCCGGAGAAGGCCGCTGCGGCCGCCGGCGGCGGCATGCCGGGCGGTGACATGGACTTCTGATCCTGATCGCACCGATCGGATCGGCTGGTTCCCGATCGTGTGGGCGGTCCCCTTCGGGGGGCCGCCCACACGGCGTTCTACCGGAGAATGGACAGATGGCTTCCGACGACATCGAGACCGCGCTGCACAACGCGCGGGCGCTGATCCTGGCCGACCTCACCGCGCGGGACGTGGCGGACGCCGCCGTCGTCTCCCTGGTGGAGCAGGCCGTGACGCACCGCCGCTGGTGGCTGGAGCAGTGGCCGGACGGCACCGGGTACGTGCTCGGGCTGGTCGCCCAGGACGTCCAGGACGCGCTGCTGGAGGCGTACGGGCGCTGGCCGCTGTGCACCGCCTGCGCCGCCGACGGGGACCCGCACGCGCTCGGCGTGGAGCCGGAGCTGGGGCCGGAGCCGCACTGGGTGTGCGGCAAGCAGGGCGCGGTGGTCGCACCGGTGGGGGAGCTCTCCTAAAGCCCGCTCGTGGTCCGTTCCCAGCCTGCTCCTGTCCCGCTCCTGGGCCGTTCCCAGCCCGCTCGTGGTCCGCGTCGTGGACCGGGCGGCGGGAGTACTGGACCTATAGGTAGGTTGACGATATATGTAGTCGTATGACTGAACGCTCGATGCAGGAGCCGACGCTGCTGCTGCTCACCGCTCTGGCGGACGCCCCGAGACACGGCTACGCCCTCATCCAGGAGATCGCCGCCATCTCCGAGGGCCGGGTCAAGATGCGCACCGGCACCCTGTACGGCGCCCTCGACCGGCTGCTCCAGCAGGGGCTGATCGAGGTCGCCGCGGAGGAGGTCGTGGACGGGCGGGCGCGGCGCAGCTACGCGCTGACCAGCGTCGGCCGGGAGGCGCTGGCCTCCGAGGCGGAGCGGCTGCGGGCCGTCGCCACCGAGGCGGAGCGCCGTCTCGCGAACGTCTGGTCGGCGCTCCAGGGCAAGCCGGAGCCGGAGGGGAAGTCGACGATGAGGGGGTTCTTCGCATGACGATGACCACACCGACGATGGGGGCGCCTTCGGCCGCGCTGCGGGCGGCGTTGCAGTTCTACCCGCCCCGCTACCGTCGGGAGCGCGGCGAGGAACTGGCCGCGGTGTTCGCCGACACCACGGCGGAGGCGGGCCGCTCGGCCGTCGCCCGTGAGGCGTTCGACCTGGCCGCGTACGGGCTGCGGGTGCGGCTCGGGCTGACCGGCTCCTCGCTGGCCGGGCGGGTGCTCGCGCTGGCCGCGCCGATGGTCGCCGGGGCGCTGGCCGGTGCGGCGCTGGTGCCGTGGGTGAGCGATGCGGAGCGGGCCGCCCGCCGGCTGACCTGGGACCCCTCGTACACCACGTACGCGCTGACCATCGCGCCGCCGGTGATCGCGCTGCTGCTCGCGGTGGCCGTCGTGACGGGGCGCTGGACGGCGGTGCGGGTCATCTCGCTGCTCCAGGCCGTCTCCGCGCTGTTCGTGCTGGCGCAGGCCGTCGTGCTGCCGCCGGAATTCGACCTCTGGGGGGTGGGGGACAGCAGCGTGGCCACCATGCCGTTCGTGCTGGGGGCGCTGCTGCTGGCCGCGGCGCCGACGGAGTTGCTGCCCAGGGCCTCCTGGCGTTCCGGCGGGCTGGCGCTGGCCTCGGTCCTCGGGGGCGGGCTGCTGGTGGCGCTCCAGCACTGGGGCGACTCCACCTTCCCGCTGGACATGCAGTGGTTCGCGGCGCTGCTGATCGGGCCGCTGCTGCTGACCTTCACCGCGCTGCGCGGCCGGGTGCTGCCGGCGGCCGTCGGGGTCGCGGTGCTGTCGCTGACGATGTTCGCGGGCCTGTTCAACATCTGGCGCGAGGGCCGCGGGTTCTGGCACGTGCTGCCGATGGCGGCGCCGGTGCTGCTGCTCCTGGTGGCGGCCGCGGTGGCGATGCGCCGGATCGGGGCCGGCGACGGGCCCGGCGGACGGTTCGGCGGATGGTTCGGCGGGGACTCCGGGAAGGGGCGCAGCCTGGCGTGACCCGGGGGGGCGGGGCGAAGTGCTCGCCGGGCCCGGCCGGATGTGGCAACCTACTGATATGTCTAGACCAATTTTCGAAGTCATCGCGCTGACGCCCCAGGACGCCCAGGCTGCCGAGTCGGGCGGCGCCGACCGGCTCGAACTGGTCACCGACATGGCCGCGGACGGGCTCACCCCGTCCGTCGAGGACTTCGCCCGGATCCGGGCCGCCGTCGACATCCCGCTGCGCGTCATGCTCCGGATCCGGGACGGCTTCGCGCCCGGCGACCTGGACGAACTGGCCGCCCGGGCCGCCGCGTTGCGGGCCGAGGGCGCCGAGGAGTTCGTCTTCGGCTTCCTCCACGCCGACGGCGCCGTCGACCTGGCCGCCACCGCCGCCGTCGCCGAGGCGGTGGCCGGCTGCCGCTGGACCTTCCACCGGGCGATCGACCACAGCACCGACCGGGCCGCCCTGCGGTCCGCCGTCGGCGCGCTGCCCGGGCTGGACACCTTCCTCACCTCGGGCGCGCCCGCCGGCGTCGACGCCGGGTACGAGGTGCTCCTGGCGGAGCTGGCCCGCGCGGGCGAGCCCGGGTACGGGCAGCGGATCCTGATCGGCGGCGGCCTGCGGGCCGAACACCTGAAGGGGCTGCGGGCCGAGGGCTTCGACGGCTTCCACGTCGGCGGCGCGGTGCGGGTCGACGGCTGGCGGACGCCGGTGGACGCGGCGAAGGTCGCCGAGTGGCGGGCCCAGATCGACGCCTGAGCGCGCGAGGAGGGCGGGGGCCGGTCCCGGTGGGGCCGGCCCCCGCCGCTCGGTTCCTCAGCGCAGCTGCGCGGGCAGCGGTTCGCCGTGCAGCACCGTCAGGCCGGAGACGGCACGGGTGAGCGCCACGTACAGCCGCCGCAGGCCGGTCCGCTCGTCCGGCTCGCCCGCGATCACCGCGGCCGGCTCGTCCAGCACCACGTAGTCGTACTCCAGACCCTTGGCCAGCGAGGCCGGCACGAGCGTCAGCCGGGCCTCGGCGCTGGTCTCGGCGCCGGGGGACAGGTACGGCAGGCCGGCCGCGGTCAGCGCCTCGGCGAGCAGCGGGATCCGGGCGTCGGCGGCGATCAGTCCGGTCGAGCCCTCGTGCTCCAGCGCCTCGCGGCAGGCCGCCACGACGGCGGGCACGGCCTCCGCGTCCGGGAGGCGGCGGATCGTCAGCGAGCCGGGGGCGTCGCGGACGGAGGTCGCCGGGGCCAGGCCCGGGGCGATCGCCGGGAGCAGCCGGGAGGCGTACGCGATGACCTCCTCCGGCACCCGGAAGCCCTTGGTCAGCTCCTCGACGTGGGCGTCCGGCTTGCCCAGGTGGCGCAGCGCGTCCGGCCAGCTCGCCGTCGCCCACGGGGTGGTGCCCTGGGCGAGGTCGCCGAGGACGGTCGCCGAGCCGGTCGTGCAGCGGCGGCCGACCGCTCTGTACTGCATCGGGGAGAGGTCCTGCGCCTCGTCCAGCACCACGTGCCCGAGCGAGGGGGTGCGCTGCACCAGGTCCGTCGCCTCGTCGACCAGGACGGCGTCGGCCTGCGTCCAGCGGGCCGTCTTCACCGAGCGGCCCGGCTTGGGCCACAGCACCGCCTGCTGCTCCTCCGGGGTCAGCACGCCCTCCGCGCAGGCGGCCAGGAACTCCGGGTCGGAGAGCAGCCGCAGCACCAGCTTCGCCGGGTCGACCGCCGGCCAGCACTCCTTGGCCACCGCCTTGACCGCGGCGTTGCGGGCCACCGCGTCCTGCACCCGGTCGTCGGGGGCCTCGCCGGACTGTTCCATCTTCAGCAGCACGGTGTGCGCGATCCGCTGCGGCAGGGCGTCCCTGGCGGCGCCGTAGCGCACCTCGCGGCTCTTCAACTCCTCGATGATCGCGGTGAGTTCGTGCACCTGGACGCGCCAGCGGCGGGAGCCGCGGACCACCACGCAGGGCTCGGTGGGCAGCGTGATGCCCGCGCGCACCGCCCGGCGCAGCACCTCGGCCATCCGGGCGTCGCCCTTCAGCCGGGCCGCCCGCGGGTCGTCCTCGCCGCGCACCTCGACGTGCCCGACCAGCTGCTGCACGGTCGCCTGGTTGACGTCCAGCTCGCCCAGGGCCGGGAGCACCTGCTCGATGTAGGAGAGGAAGGCGTTGTTCGGCCCGATCACCAGCGTGCCCGTCCGGGCGAGGCGCTCGCGGTGCGCGTAGAGCAGGTACGCGACGCGGTGCAGGCCCACGGCCGTCTTCCCGGTGCCGGGGGCGCCCTGGACGCAGATGGTGCCCGTCACGTCGGAGCGGACGATCTCGTCCTGCTCGGGCTGGATGGTGGCGACGATGTCGCGCATCGGGCCGACGCGGGGCTTCTCGATCTCGGCGGCGAGCAGGGCGGAGGCGGTGTCCGCCTCCGCCGGGTCGCTCAGGTGCTCGTCCTCGTAGGCGGTGAGCTCGCCGCCGGTGTAGCCGAAGCGGCGGCGGCGTTCGACGTCCAGCGGCTCGGTGCGGCTGGCCCGGTAGAACGGCTGGGAGACCGGCGCGCGCCAGTCGATCACCATCGGGTCGCCGTCGGCGTCGTGGACGTGCCGGCGCCCGATGTAGAAGCTCTCCCCGCCGCCTCCTTCGCTCAGCTCCTCGCTGATCGTGTGCAGGTAGTCCAGGCGGCCGAAGAACAGCGGGGTGTGCGAGAGGTCGGCGAGGGCGGCGATCCGGGCCTCGATCTGGTTCTGGAGGACGGCGGCGGACACCCAGGTGCCGGTCACGTCGCGCAGGTCCAGCGACTGGACGTCCTCGCGCATCGCTCGCAGCGCGGACCGGGACGCGGCCAGGTGGTCGCGTTCGCGCTGGAGGGGGTCGGTGGTGGGGGTGGCGGGCACAGCGAACCTTCCCGGCTGCGCCGGAAGCGGGCGCAGCGGATCGATGGAGCTCACGGTGGGTACGGCCGACCGGTTGCCGTGCGGTCGGCGCCTCCCCCGGCTGCCCGCGCGACTTCAGCGGGTACCACGGTTCGGGAGGGGGCAGACGGACGATCCTAGACCCGTGCGCCCCGGGGTTCCAGCCCCGCAGGTCCCGGGCCCGCGGGTCCCGGCCCCCGTACGGCCCGGAGGACGTGCGCGACGGCGGCGCCGCCCCGGGCACCGCCGCGCGCGTGGTCCTCCTCGGGCGCGACGGTGTCCGGTACCGGGGCGTGTCCTGCCGCACGCCCGGCCGCACGCCCTACAGCACGTCGTCCGCGTCGATGATGCGGTACGCGTAGCCCTGCTCGGCCAGGAATCGCTGCCGGTGGGCGGCGAAGTCCTGGTCCACGGTGTCCCGGGCGACCACCGAGTAGAAGTGCGCCGAGTGGCCGTCCGCCTTCGGACGCAGGACGCGGCCCAGGCGCTGGGCCTCCTCCTGGCGGGAGCCGAACGTCCCGGAGACCTGGATGGCCACGGTGGCCTCGGGCAGGTCGATCGAGAAGTTCGCGACCTTGGAGACCACCAGGACGCCGATCTCCTTGTTGCGGAACGCCTCGAACAGCTTCTCGCGCTGGGCGTTGCTGGTCTCGCCCTTGATCACGGGCGCGTCCAGCACCTCGCCGAGCTCGTCCAGCTGGTCGATGTACTGGCCGATGACCAGCGTCTGGTCCTTCTCGTGCTTCTTCACCAGCGCCTCCACCACCCGCCGCTTGGTCGCCGTGGTGGCGCAGAAGCGGTAGCGCTCCTCGGGCTCGGCGGTGGCGTACGCCAGGCGCTCCGAGTCGGTCAGGGTGACCCGCACCTCGCAGCAGTCGGCGGGCGCGATGTAGCCCTGTGCCTCGATCTCCTTCCACGGCGCGTCGAAGCGCTTGGGCCCGATCAGGCTGAACACGTCGCCCTCGCGGCCGTCCTCGCGCACCAGCGTCGCGGTCAGGCCCAGGCGGCGGCGGGCCTGGAGGTCGGCGGTGAACTTGAACACCGGCGCCGGCAGCAGGTGCACCTCGTCGTAGACCACCAGGCCCCAGTTGCGGGCGTCGAACAGCTCCAGGTGCGCGTAGGCGCCCTTCCGCTTGGTGGTCATCACCTGGTAGGTGGCGATGGTGACCGGGCGGATCTCCTTGCGCGTCCCGCTGTACTCGCCGATCTCCTCCTCGGTGAGCGAGGTGCGCTTGACCAGCTCGTGCTTCCACTGGCGGGCCGAGACGGTGTTGGTGACCAGGATCAGCGTCGTCGACTTGGCGTGCGCCATCGCGGCCGCGCCGACCAGCGTCTTGCCGGCGCCGCAGGGCAGCACCACGACGCCCGAGCCGCCGTGCCAGAAGCCCTCGACGGCCTGCGCCTGGTACGGGCGCAGCCGCCAGCCGTCCTCGTCCAGCTCGATCGGGTGCGCCTCGCCGTCCACGTACCCGGCGAAGTCCTCGGCCGGCCAGCCGAGCTTGAGCAGCACCTGCTTGATCTGGCCGCGCTCGGAGGGGTGCACCACCACCGTGTCCGGGTCGACCCGGGCGCCGACCAGCGGCGCGATCTTCTTGGAGCGCAGCACCTCCTCCAGCACCGGCCGGTCGGTGGTGGCGAGCACCAGCCCGTGCGTCGGGTGCTTGAGCAGCTGGAGCCGCCCGTAGCGGCCCATGGTGTCCGCCACGTCCACCAGCAGCGCGTGCGGCACCGGGTAGCGCGAGTACGTCACCAGGGCGTCGACCACCTGCTCGGCGTCGTGCCCCGCCGCCCGCGCGTTCCACAGCCCGAGCGGCGTCACCCGGTACGTGTGCACGTGCTCGGGGGCGCGTTCCAACTCGGCGAACGGCGCGATGACGCGGCGGCACTCGGCGGCCTTGGGGTGATCGATCTCCAGGAGAAGAGTTTTGTCGCTCTGGACGATGAGCGGTCCGTCGTTCACGCGGGGAAGCCCTCCACTGGCTGACAGGCTGGATTGACGCAGACCCTCCAGTGTCGCGCATTCCGCGGCGAACGTGGTCGGGCTCCTTCCGAACGGGAACGGGCTCCTTCCGTTCGTACGGGCGACCGAGCCCGCGCTCCGGGCGACGGCGCCGGGTGACCGCGGTGCGCATCGCTCGTTGAGCCGGTCATGAAGAAGTCGAAGCGCGTTCTCACCGCTCTCGCCCTGATGGGCACGGCCTTCGCGGCCACCGCCTCGTCCGCAGGCTCCGCGCACGCCCTCGCGGGGATCGGGGAGGGGCCCGGCGGGCTGCTCGCCGCGCCCGGATTCCTGATCGCCGACCAGGTCGGCGGCGGCTCGCTGCCGGTCGGGCAGGGGGAGATCGGCAGCCTGGCGGACAAGGCCGTCAAGGAGAAGATGAAGGAGTCGCAGGGGCACTGAGCCCGGCCCTGCCGCCGGGGTTACTCGTCGAGCTCCGCGACGCCGGTGATGCGGTGCAGGGCGAAGGTGCGGAGCTCGTCGGCGTGGTGGTCGAAGGCGGTGACGAAGCCGCCTTCGACCTTGACCGGGTCGATGATCCGCTGGCTGGCGATGCCCTCGGCGTTGAGGTAGCCGATCCACATCCGTTCGCCGAGCAGGACGGCGGTCTGCAGGGCCGCGAGGGTCTCGGCGGCGGCGGTGCGGGGCAGCTGGCGCGGGTCGGGGGTGGAGTCCCGGCGGTTGACGGTGGCGGCGCGGTCGCCGGCCCGGATGGCCTTGATCGCGGCGGCGAGCAGGGTGTCGTCCGGGGTCGGCGGGCCGTCCGGGACGGGCGCGGGGGCGGTGCGGGGCGGGGTGCGGTGGCTGTCCTGGCGGGTGATCAGGACGTCGCCCTCGGCGGACTCGGCGGCCGGGGCGTAGCCCATCGCGCGCAGGGCGGCGAGCAGGGCGTCCGGGGCGGCCTGGGCGGCGAGGACGGTGGGGGCGAGCAGCCGCAGCCGCAGGTCGGCGGAGCGGCGGTCGGCGAGGACCTCGTTCAGCAGGGACGGGTCGTCGCAGCGCAGGTAGGAGGAGGCGGCGCCGACCCGCAGGACGCCGTGCCGGCGGGCGACGTCGTCGATCAGGTAGGCGAGCGGCTGCGGGACGGGCGTCCGGGAGTGCTGCTCCAGGAAGGCCCGCAGGTCGGCGGCGGTGCGTCCGGCGTCGAGGGCGCGGCGGACGGACACCGGGGTGAAGCGGTAGACGGTGGCGCCGCCCTTGGACTCGATGTCGGCGCACAGCGCGAGGGCCTGGGCGAGCGGGGTGAGCAGCGGGCCGGGGGCGATCGCGGTGAGGTCCGGTTGCAGGATCACGTGGTCGAGCGGCTGCGGCAGCAGCGGGGCGAGCACCTCGGCCGGGTCGGATTCGGCGGTGAGCAGGGCGCGGGCGGGGGCGGCGAGGGCGCCGCGGCCGGTGACGCCGAGGAGTTCGGCCTCGGCGAGGGTCCAGGCGGTGAGGTCGTCGCGCAGCTCGTGGCCGTCCGGGCCGGTCGGGCCGCCGCGCAGCGGGCGCTGCCAGCGCAGGGTGGGCAGGAGTTCGGCGGCGGTGGCGGGGGTGCCGGGCGGGAGCTCGGCGAGCAGCGCGAGGGTGGCGCGGCGGACGGACGGGGCGAGGGTGCGGTCGAGTTCGGGCCCGAGGGCGGCGCGCGGCTTGCCCTTGCCGTCCGGGGTGCCGGTGAGGGCGGGGACGCGGGTGGCGGCGAGCCAGGCGGCGGCGAGGACGGACCAGCGTTCGGCGGTGTCCCGCTGGAGCCAGCCGTCGTAGGCCGGGGTCGGGGCCCAGCGTTCGTCGGCCTCGCCGTCGGGGGCCAGCAGTCCGGCGGCGTAGGCGAGTTCGAGCCAGAAGGCGGCCTGCTGCTCGGTGGTCTCCAGGGCCTGTGCGGTGCGCTTGAGGTCGCGGACGCCGAGGCCGCCGGCGCGCAGCGTGGGCGGCGGGGTGAGGCCCCAGGTGTCGAGGAGTTCCTCGACGGTCTTGACGGCGGTGTGGGCCTGGCCGGCCGCCGCGCCGTCCACAGCCTGTGGATCGCGCGGGGCGGCGGCCGGGGCGGGCTCGGGCTGGACCGGCTCGACGGCGCGGTGGGTGCGGCCGCCGCGCAGGTGCAGGGCCAGTTCGCGCGGCAGGACGACGCTGCCCGGCCCGCTGGGCAGCAGCAGCCCGCGGGCGAGCAGCCACTCGACGGGGCTCTGCGCGTCCTCGGCGGTGACCGGGCGGGTGGCGTCCGGGACGGTGCCGGTCGGCGGCCCCCAGACCAGCCGTTCCAGCAGCCGCAGCGCGGCCTCGGGGGCGGTGTCGAGCAGCGCCGCGCAGCGGGCGCGGTCGTTCAGCAGGGAGGTGAGCGCGTCGACGGCGGTGACCGGGTCCGGGGTGGCGGGCTGCCCGGCGGAGGCGAGCAGCTGTTGCAGCCGGGCCGGGGACATGCCGACGGTCGCGTCGGAGAGGGTCGGGCCGAGGCCGGTGCGGCCGGGGTTGGCGGCCGTCGGGGCGAGTGCCTCGCGGACGGCGAGGACCAGCCGCAGGCCGTTGTCCGGGCCCCAGAGCAGCGCCCGGTCGCGCAGGGTGGCGATCGCCCGGGGGAGGGCGGCGGCGACGGCGGACCGGTCGGCGGGCGTCAGCGGGGTCGCGCCGGGGTGCGGCTTGACCTTGGCCGGGCCGGTCAGCAGGGTGCGGACGGTGGCCAGGCCGGTGCCGTCCGGGGCGGTGGCCAGGGCCTCGGCGACTTGCAGGGTGAAGCGGTCCAGGCGCTCCAGGGCGCGCAGCGCCGAGGCGCGGGAGGAGAGCCGGGCGGACAGCTGGGTGAGGTCGCCGGGGACGGGGTTGAGCAGGTCGGGGCGGGAGCGGAGCAGGGCGGCGAGCGCGTCGTCGGGGCGGGCGCGCAACTCCTCGGCGAGGGTGCGGGGGCCGGCGGCGGACCTGCCCTGGCGTTGAGGGCCCTGCTGTGTGGTCATTCGACCTAGGTTAGTCGGGCGGGCGGACGGCGGGGTGTCCGTGCGGCGGCCCGTGGTGGACCGGTCCTCAGGACTCGCGCGGGCGGGGGCGGGGTGGGTAGCGTCACGGCCGAGGGTGGTCCGGTGGGCCGGGGTTCGGGCGCGAGGCGGGGTGTCGGTGATGACGGACGGCGAGTGGTGGCGCAGGAGCGGGCCGTGGAGCGGCCGTTCGGGGGGCGGGGCCGGGGCCTCCGGCGGGTCTGCCGGGTCCGGTGCTGCCGGTGACAAGGGTGGTTCGGGCGGTTCGGGTGCATCCGGCGCCTCCGGTCCGTCCGGTCCGTCCGGTGCCTCCGACGGGGACAGCGTGTACGACACGGCGGCGCCGGGCGGCGGGACCCCGTCGGTGCCGCTGGACCCGCCCCGGACGCCGCGCACCCCGGGGGCCGGGGCGCCGCCCGTCCAGCTGGACAAGCCGCGCTTCGACGGGCCCGAGGACGATCCGGGCTCCATCCCGCCGCCCCAGGTGTACAGCTCCGGCGCGAACGGCTGGGATCTGGTGCTGCTCAACTTCTCGGACGCGCCGCAGGCTCCGCCGAAGCCGATCCCCGAGCAGCGTGCCGGGGACGGGGCGGGAGCGGCGGGTGCGCAGGCCGCCGATCCGGCGGGGGCTGCGGCTGGGGCGGCTGCGGCGGCCTCGGCGAAGGGGAAGAAGCAGCGCAAGGCCAGGTGGAGGGCGGCCGCCGCGGGGAAGGCGAAGGCGCAGCCGACCGCCCCCGCCGGCCAGGCCGGTGCCGGTGCGGGCGCAACTGCCGGTGCGGGCGCAGGTGCGGGCGCGGGCGTCGGGGCCCGTCGGCCGTCCCTGCTGGTCCTGCTCTCCTGCGGGCTGCTGATCGGCGGCGCCGCCATGAGCTTCTTCCCGGCCATGCTGGTCGGCTGGGCCCTCGGCTACCTGTCCCGCCAACTCTCCGATCTGATGCGCAAGTTCGTCATCCTCGGGATCCCGCTGATCACGATGAGCGCGGCCACCCTGCACGCCATGCAGGCCAAGCCGGGCGCCCAGGGCGGCGCGGGCGTGCAGGCCGGTGCGCAGTTCAGTCAGATCAGCTGGTCGGCGGCCCCGGGCGTGCTGCGCCTGTCGGCGGTGCTGTCGGCGGTGGTGCTGCTGCTGTTGAGCCTGCGCCGTCGTCCGCCGCAGCAGGGCTGACGCCCGGGACGAGGGCGGCGAAGCCGGTGCAGAGCAGCCGGATGCTCTGGGTGAACTTCTCGTCCTGGCCGATTCGGGGGATCAACTCGCCCATGATCAGCGGAAACTCCGCGCACAGGTCGGCGTAGAGCTCGGCGCTGACGGGTGGTGGGGCCGGAGGCTGGTTCTGTTCCTGGAGGACGAAGCCGGTGACGTGGCTGAGCAGGATGTCGGCGGCGATGCCGCAGTGGACGGTGGGCAGGCCGGCGTCGAGGAGGGTGCGCAGCAGGCGTTCCATCAGGGAGAGGCCGCCGGAGCTGAGGACGCCGGGGCTCTCGGCGAGGAGCAGTGCGCCGCCGGGGTGTTGCTGGATGCTGCGGCGCAGGGTGGCGGCCTGGGCCTCGACCCGGTCCCACCAGGTGGCGTCGGGGGGGAGGGCGGCGAGGGCCGCGGTGCCGGTGTCGTAGGCCTGTCGGCAGACGCGGTCGGCCATCAGGGTGAGCAACTCGTCCTTGCCGCGCACGTGGTAGTAGAGGCTGCCGGCGTGGGCGTCGAGGCGGTCGGCGACCTGGCGCATGGACAGGTTGTGGTAGCCGACCTCCGCGAAGACGGCCATGCCCGCATCGACGATGCGCTCCTTGGTGAGCTTCATGGCTCCACCGTACAACGCTTTCCAACACTGTTCGAAAACTGTGCTAGCTTTGCCCTGCCCGGTTTTCGAACGGCGTTGGAATGTGATGGGGGAGGGGCAGTCATGGGGGCGATCCTGTTCAACGTGACCACGGCCGCGCTGATGGTCATGATGGTCAACTGCGGGCTCGGCGTGGTCGGCCGGGACACGCTGCGGGGGCGGCCGATCCCGTGGGCGGCGGTCGCCCTGACCGCGCTCGCCGTAGGCGGCGTGCTGCTCCAACTGCTCTGGTCCGGCGCCATGGACGCGCTCGACGCCGACCCCGCCAAGTCCGGCTGGTGGCGCGAGTTCACCTCGGTCTTCATGCAGAACGGCGGCCTCGGAGGCGGCCTGTGGAACCTCGCCACCCTCGCCGCCGTCGCCGCGCTCGCCCAGTGGTACTGGGGCGGCCCGCTCACCCTCGCCTTCTTCCTCGCGGGCATCCTGCTGCCCGGCCGGATCGACGACCTGCTCGGCTTCGGCGACGGCCCCAGCACCGACCCCCGCAACTTCGCCGGCAGCTCCGGCGCCACCTACTTCCTCGGCGCCACCCTGGCCCTCGCCTTCCTCACCCGCACCCGCCTCCCCAAGGAGCGCGCCCTGGCGGTCGGCGTCCCGGTGCTGGGCCTCGCCATGTGGCTCGCCCAGGACAACGGACACGGCCTGGTGGCGGTCTACGGCTTCGCCCTCGGTGCGGTGGCCTGGGCGGTTCGCGGTCGCCTGGCGCGACGGTAGCTGCGACCGCCTGGCGCGACGGTAGCTTGGGCCCGACCCGCTGAGCCCCGCCCGACCCGCTGAGCCCCGCCCGACCCGCTGAGCCCCGCCCGACCCGCTGAGCCCCGCCCGACCCGCCACGACCCGGAGGTGCCCGATGGCCCGCCTGTACGTACGGCCCGGCCCGAATCCCGACGAACCGGACGCGCCCGCCGCGGTCCTGGTCGTCGACCCCGACGGCACCCCCGGTGAGCGCGCCCTGGACCGGCTCGGCTCGTACTGCTACGAGGGCGACGGGGTGTTCTACCTGGTGCAGACGGACGGTTGGTTCGAGCCCTCCCTGGAGGGGGACCGGCTGGCGATCTCGGTGGCCGTCTACCCGGTGGCGCTGGAGCAGGTGGGCGTCGACCCCGCCGACTTCCCCGACCGCTCGACCGTCGACCCGCGCGCCCACCTGGTCCTGCGCGCCGGGACGACCGTCGATCCGGTGCTGCCCGCCTGGTTCGACGAGGGGCTGGCCGTCTTCACCGCCGGCCCCGGCACCCCGCTCGAAGACCTCCTCGCCTCCGAGGACGACTGGCCGATCATCCTCGCGCCGCCGCCCGAGGAGATCCAGGACGGCGACGACGAGTAGGGCATCGCCCCGCCGGGCCCGGATCGCCCGCCCTGTCGGGCCGATCGCTCAGCCCGGCGGCCGGTGCGACCTCCGCTCAGCGCGCGAAGCCCGCCAGCAGCCCCCGCGGGTCGAAGGTCACCCGGATCCGGGTGATCCTCCCGTTCTCCACGTGGCTCCAGTTCGCCGTCGGCGCCGGTGGCGCGATGCTCGTGTGCAGGTCGAACCAGGTGATCACGTCGTCCCCCTCGGCGACCCGGGCGTGCACCTCGATCTTCTCCAGCACCTGCCCGAGCCCCTTCAGTCCGGCCAGGGCCTCCTCCACCCCCGACACCGTGGCCAGCGGGCCCACAAAGTCGACGTCCTCCGCCAGTAGCCCCCGCAGCGTCTCGAAGTCGCCCGCCTGCCAGGCCGCGAAGTAGGTCTCGGAAATCCCACGTGCAGTCTTCGTCGTCGTCATGCCTCCATCCTCGTCGTCGACGCACCGGTCCGGGCCCGCCTCGGCCTGGTCGCCCGACCCGACCAGCACTCGCCGGCCGTGCGCCTGCTGCACGCCCGGCTCCGTGCGTCCCTGCGGGCGGCGGACTGAGCGCGGCCGGCTGAGCGCTCGGGCAGCCAGGCGGTCAGGCGGTCAGGTGGTCAGGCGGTCGGGCGGTCGGGCGGTCGGGCGGTCGGGCGCTTGGGCAGCCAGGCGCTCAGCCGTTCCAGCGCGGATCGCGCCCGGAGGCGGCCAGCGCGCGGTCCAGCGCCGGGGCGCCCTCCGGCACCGCCACCGGGGCGGCGAAGCCGCCGTACTGGCGGTACAGCTCGGCGTTCTCCTCGACGACCTCCAGCACCAGCCGCGCGAGCTCCTCGTCGATCCCGATCGGACCGCCGGTCGCCCGGGCGACGTCCCAGCCGTGCAGGACGAGCTCCGCGATCAGCATCCGGGCGATGCCCTCCGCCGGTGCCGGGGAGCCGCCGAGGTCGACGTCCCCCGTCCAGGCGGCCGGGTCGGCCCAGGCCGCGACGGCGCGGTCCAGCTGGGCCGCGTAGGCGGCGGGCCAGCCGGGGTCGGCGGTGAAGTCGTGGTCGACCAGCGCCTCGGGCAGTTCGGTGCGGCGGGCCCGGTGCTCCAGGCCGTGCGAGGTGTAGAGCACCCAGTGGTTGACGAGCGCGCGGGCGTCGAAGTCCGTGCAGGGTGTCGGGCCGTCCAGCGGGTGGTTCGCCGGGACGCCGTCGGCGACGCGGGCGGCGGCCGCGGCGGCGCGGGCCAGTAGGGGGTGCAGGGGGTGGGCGTCCGGGGTCGGGTGATCGTTCATGCCCCGATCCTGCGCCGGTCGGGGCCGCCGGGTCTTGAAGAAACGCGACAGTCGGCGCCCTGACCAGGAGCATCGGGCCGGGGCTCGCGGCGGCCCGCCCCGAACGCCCCGAACGGTTCAAAATAGGCAGGTAGGCTGCTAATATTCGGCAGGCAGCCTGCCTATCTCCACCGGGATCTCCCCAGCAGGCCCCGCCCCGTCGCAGAGGTCCCGGAGGAAGCGGAAGGAACCCGGCATGCCTCTCCCCGGCGACACCCGCACCCCGCGGCAGGCGACCCCGGCGCCCGCCGGCAACGCCTTCGGCCCGCGCTTCGTGGCCCCGCTGTACCTGGGGGCCTCGCTCAACCCGGTCAACAGCTCGATCATCGCGACCGCGCTGGTGGCCATCGCGGCCGCCCTGCACCTCCCCGTCGGGGACACCGCGGTCCTGATCTCCTGCCTGTACCTCACCAGCGCGCTGGCCCAGCCCGCCGCCGGGCGGCTCGCCGAGGAGTTCGGGCCCCGGCGGATCTTCGTCGCCGGCATCGTGCTCGTCTTCGCGGCCGGGATCGTCGGCACGCTGGCCCACTCGATGGCCGCCCTGATCGCGGCCCGGGTGCTGATCGGCGCGGGCACCTCGACCGGCTACCCGGCCGCGATGCTGCTGATCCGCCGCCGCGCCGAACAGGCCGGGTACCAGGCCCCGCCGCGCGGGGTGCTCGGCGGCCTGGCGATCACCGGCGCCGCCACCGTCGCCGTCGGCCCCGCCCTCGGCGGACTGCTGGTGGGCTGGTTCGGCTGGCAGACCGCCTTCTGGATCAACATCCCGGTCGCCGCCGTCGCCCTGGTCCTGGCCGTGGTCGGGATCGCGCCGGACCCCGATCCGCTGCGCCTCGGTTCACCCCGCGCCCTCGTCTCCCGCCTCGACCTGCCCGGCATGCTGGGCTTCGGCGGCTCGCTGACCGCCCTGATGGTCTTCCTCGCCGCCCTGCCGCGCCCGGACTGGCCCGCGCTCGCCGCCGCCCTCGTCCTCGCCGCCGTGCTGGTCGGCTGGGAACTGCGCGCCGCCCACCCGTTCCTCGACGTCCGGCTGCTCGCCTCCAACGGGGCCCTGACCCGCACCTACGTGCGCAACGGCCTGACGCTGATGGGGACGTACGTGATCCTCTACGGGCTCACCCAGTGGCTGGTGGCGGCCCGCGGACTGTCCGCCTACCAGGCCGGCCTGGCGCTGATGCCGATGGGCGTCCTGAGCGCCGTGACCGCCCGGGTGGTGGCACGACGGACGGGCGTGCGGCTGCCGTTGATCGCCTGCGCGGTGCTGCTGCTGCTCGGCGCGGTGGCCGTGCTGTTCGTGGGCGTCGGCACCCCGATGGCGGCGGTCGTCGCCGTCAGCGCGGTGTTCGGCCTGACCTCCGGCGCCGGGACGGTCGCCAACCAGACGGTCCTCTACCAGGAGGCCCCCGCCGCGACGGTCGGCACCGCCTCCGGACTGCTGCGCACCTTCGGTTACCTCGGCTCCATCGCCTCGGCGGCGATCACCGGCGCCGCCTTCCACGGCCGGGTGGGCGACGCCGGCCTGCACTCCATCGCCTGGGTGCTGGTCGCGATCTCCGCCCTCCTCCTCGTCCTGACCGTCTGCGACCGCCGACTCGCCGAGTCCTGGCCGCCGCAGGCGAACCGGCCCGGGCCCACCCGGCCCGGGCCCACCCGGCCCGGGCCCACCCGGCCCGGGCCCACCTCAACCCGCAGAGAGCCGATCCACGACATGACCACCGTGACCACCATGACCACCGTGACCGAGACCGCGCCCGCGATCGACCCCGCCCGCACCGCGCTGCTGTTGATGGACTTCCAGCCCGCCGCCCTCGGCGCCGTCCCCGACCCGGAGGGTCTGCTGGCCCGCGCGGGCGAGGCACTGGCCTGGGCCCGCGCCCACGGCACGCACGTCGTCTTCGTCCGCGTCGCGTTCGCCGAGGCGGACCTCGCCGCCGTCCCCGACCGCAACAAGGCCTTCGCCCGGGTCGCCGAGGCCGGCCACCTCGCCGACGGCCACCCCGCGACGGCCGTGCACGAGTCCCTGGAGATCCGCGAGGACGACGTGGCCGTGCGCAAGACGCGCTTCGGCGTCTTCGCCGGTGACACCGATCTGCGCGCCGAACTGCGCGGGCGGGACGTGGACACCCTCGTCCTCGCCGGGCTCTCCACCAGTGGGGTGGTGCTGACCACCCTCCGGCAGGCGGCCGACGAGGACTACCGCCTGTTCGTCCTGGCCGACGCCACCGCCGACCCCGACCCGGAGGTGCACCGGGTGCTCATGGAGAAGGTCTTCCCGCGCCAGGCCTGGATCGTCGCCACCGCGGACCTGACCGCCCTGAGCGTGCCCGGGAGCCGGTGAGGCGCGGCGGAGACGTGCGACGGTCGAGCCAGACTAGCCGCTCACCACTTCCCGGACCGCCGTGAGGAAGTCCGCCGTCCGGGGATGGGTGGGGTGAGCGGGGTGGGCGAGGTAGACGGTGGCGCCAGGGGCGTCCGAGACCGGGAGGAAGCGGACGCCCGGATGGCTGTGGCTCTCCGCGGTACCTGCCGCGCCGAGGCCGAACGCACCGCCGGTGGCGATGAGGTTCAGCCACTCGTCCACGTTGCCCACCTCGACCGTCCCGACCGGGCGCTGCTCCGGGGGCCACAGGTCCGGTGAGGCGGTACCGACACCCGGCCACAGGGCCAGCGGGAGGTCCTGGCCGACGGTGAGTTCGGCCAGCAGCACCCCGTCCCGGTCCGCAAGGGGGTGGTCGTCGGACAGGGCCGCGACCTGGCCCTCCGTGTAGAGGGCCTCGGTGCGGATACGCGGATCGGCGGGGGCGGTGCGGAGCACCGCCACGTCGGTGTCCCCGGTGGCGAGGCCCGCGGTGCTGTTGTCCCGTCGGACCACCTCGAGCGGGGCGTGCGGGTGCGTGCGGCGCCACGACCGGAGCAGCGGGACGGTCTGCTGTCCGAGCACCGCGCAGGTGTAGCCCAGCCGCAGGGGGCGGGAGATCGTCCGGGCGTCCGCGAGGGCCGCATCCAGGTGGGCGAGGATCGCCCGGGCGTGTCCGAGGAGGGTGGTGCCGGCCTGGGTGAGGGCCAGGTGCCGGGAGGAGCGGTCGACGAGCCGGACGCCGACGCGGGTCTCCAGCTGGGCGAGCGTGCGGGAGAGGGCGGGCTGCGTCATGTGTAGCCGGGCCGCGGCGGCGGTGACGGTGCCCGCCTCGGCCAGCGCGTCCAGGGCCCTGAGGTGACGCAGTTCCACATCATCCATGCCTGTGGAGCATAGTCCCTGCCCAAACGGCATTTCCGGGGACGGGGCGTGATCCGTAGCGTCACAGGTACCCGGGGCGGTTCCCGGGGTTCGGTCCCGAGACGTGATGGACGGTGTGGGTCATGAGGATTCTTCTGGTCGGTGCGAGTGGAACGCTGGGCAGCGCGGTGCGCCGGGCGCTCGCGGAGCGCGGCCACGAGGTGATCGGCGCGGGCCGCACGGGTGGGGACCTGGTGGCCGATGTCACCGACCCGGAAGCGGTGGCCAGGCTGTACGCGCAGGCAGGCCCGCTGGACGCGGTCGCGGTCGCGGCGGGCGCCGCCGTGTTCAAGCCGCTCGGCGAGCTGACCGCCGGCGATGTCGCGGCGACGTTCCGCGGCAAGGCGCTGAGCCAGTTGGAGCTGGTCCGCCAGGGCGCCTCCCATGTTGCCGGGACCGGCTCGTTCACTCTGGTCAGCGGGATCCTCACCGAGGAGCCGATCGTGGCCGGGGCTGCCGCATCCGCGGCGAACGGTGCCGTCGAGGCGTTCGTACGAGCCGCCGCGATCGAACTCCCGCCCCAGCGGATCAACGCGGTGAGCCCGACCGTGGTCGAGGAGTCCCTGCCCGCCTACGGGCCCTTCTTCCCCGGCATGGAGGCGGTACCCGCCGCCCGCGTGGCGACGGCGTACGTCCGCTCGATCGAGGGCGCGCAGACCGGCCAGATCTACCGGGTCCGCTAGAAGCAACCGAGCCGGCGCGAAGGACGGGCCCTAGCTGTCCGCCAGGCGGTTCATGATCTCCGCCGCCCGGTCGAGCGTCTTGCGCTCGCCGGCCCGGAGGGTGGATCCGATCACCTCGGCCAGCCACGCCTCCCGCGCCGCCGGGATCCGCTCGCACAGGTCGGCTCCGGCCGGGGTCGCGCTGAAGAGGGACTTGCGCCCGTCGTTCGGGTCCTTGGCGGCGCTGACCAGGCCGCCGGCCCGCAGCGCGGCCACGGTCTCCGCCATGGACTGGCGGCGCACGTGCTCGGCCTGGGCGAGTTCGGTCACGGTCGCCGGGCCCTCCTGCACGACGCGGTGCAGGGTGGTCAGGTGCGACCAGTTCCACGGCAGGTCGTCGATCGGGGCCTCGGTGCGCAGCCGCGCCCGCAGCCGCGTCATCGCGCGCATCAGCTCGACGGCGGTGTCCTCGGGCGGGGCCGGTTCGCTACTCACCGTGCCAGCTTATGGCAGGGCGCAGCCGCCCCGACCGGCGCCGGAACCCCGGCGTCGCGTGCCCGGAAAGACCGGCCGGACGGGATCTAGCCTGGCCGGTATGGACTCTCCCGACCTCGGACGCGGCGTGCTCCACCCCGCCCGCGCGGCGGAGGCGGTCAGGGTGGAGCGGCGCGTGCCCGCCCCCGCCGTGGCGCGCTTCGTCGAGTTCTACTGGCTGGTCCGCTGGGACCGGCGTGGCCGGCCCCCGTACGAGCAGAAGGTGCTCGCCCACCCGAACGTGCACCTGGTCTTCGAGGCCCCGCGGGCCCGCGTCTACGGGGTCGACCGGTCGCTCTTCGTCCGCCGCCTGGAGGGCGCCGGGCACGTGCTGGGAGTGAAGTTCCGGCCGGGCGCGTTCCGTTCGTTCGCCGGGCACCCGGTGGCCGGGCTCGCGGACCGGTCGGTGCCCGCGGCCGCCTACTTCGGCCCCGAGGCGGACCGGCTCAACGAGGACGTCCTCGGCGAACGGATGCGGGACCAGGCCGCCCTCGTGGACGCCTTCCTGCTGCCCCGGCTGCCCGCGCCCGACCCGGTCGCGCAGGAGGTCGCCGCCATGGTGGAGCGGATCACCGGCACCCCCGACCTGTGCCGGGTCGACGACCTGGCGCGGGAGTTGGGCCTCACCGTCCGCCGGCTCCAGCGGCTGTTCGCCGAGTACGTCGGCGCCTCCCCGAAGTGGGTGCTGCGCCGCGCCCGCCTCCACGAGGCCGCCGAACGCGCCGACGCGGGCGGCACGTTGGACCTGGCGGCGCTCGCGGCCGAACTCGGCTACGCCGACCAGGCCCATCTCACCCGCGACTTCACGGCCGCCGTCGGCACCTCCCCGGCCCGCTACGCCGACGCCGCGCGGCGGGTCATGCCTCCAGGAAGCGCTGCAGCTCGGCCAGCATGAAGTTGGCGCCGGTGTACCCGATCCCCTGGAACCACAGCTGGTCGTCCACCGGGAACGCCCGGTGCGCCTTGACCGCCCCCAGCGCCTGCCAACCCGGGCTCTCCAGCGCGGCGTCGGTGCCGGCGACGGCCGGATCGCCGGAGGTGGCGTACAGCAGCAGGTCGCCGTCCGCCTTCGCGATCTGGTCCAGCGGGATCTCGACGTCGGACTGGTCGACGTTCTGCGCGTCCGGCCGCCCCACCTGGGCGTCCGACAGCACGATCCCGGGGAAGCTCAGCTTCCCGAACAGCCGGATCCCGCCGCCCTCCACGAACCGCACCAGGCTCACCTTCCGGCCGGACGCCTTCGCCGCCGACAGGGCCTGCACCACCTGGTTGGCGTGCCGCTGGTACGAGGAGACGAAGGCCGCCGCCGCGGCCTCCCGGCTCAACGCCTGGGCGTGCACCTGGAAGTCGGCCTTCCACGGCGCGCCGGTGGTCTGGGTGAGCACGGTCGGCGCGATCTCCCGCAGCTGGTCGTAGTGGTCGCCGTCGCGCGCCTGGTTGGAGAGGATCAGGTCAGGCCGCAGCGCCCGGATCGCGACCAGGTCCGGGGCGCCGGCCAGGCCGACCCGGTGGATCCCGGCGACCCGGGAGGCCGGCCAGTAGGCGGGGAACCGGATGTCGGCGGCCGGCAGCGCGGCGCCCACCGGGGTGATGCCGAGGGTCAGCGCGGAGTCCAGCACGTCCGTGTCGAGGACGACCACCCGCAGCGGCTCGCCCGGCACCAGCACCGGCCCGGTGGCCGCGTCCACCGTGACCGGCGGCACCGGGGTGGGCGAGGCGGACGCGCCCAGGCCGTCGGCGGTCGGCGGCGCCGACCGCCCGGTCGTGCAGGCCGCGAGCGCGGCCCCGCCGAGACCGGCGAGGAACGAACGGCGGGCGATCCGGTGCATCGGCGGTCCTCGGGCGGTGAGGCTTCGGGGGCGCGCCGATTATGTCCGGTTTGGCGTGGAATTGCCGTCAGGCGTCCACGGCCGCCGCCCACGGGGCCCCCGGAACGACCAACGGCGTGCCCGTCACCGGGTCCGGCACCACCACCGACTCCAGCCCGAACACCTCCCGCACCAGCTCGGCCGTCACCACCTCGGTCGGCGCGCCCTGCGCCACCACCCGGCCGTCCCGCATCGCCACCAGGTGGTCCGCGTACCGGGCCGCCTGGTTGAGGTCGTGCAGCACCGCCACCACCGTCCGGCCGCGCTCGACGTTCAGCCGGCGGACCAGGTCCAGCACCTCCACCTGGTGCGCGATGTCCAGGTAGGTGGTCGGCTCGTCCAGCAGCAGGATGTCCGTGCCCTGCGCCAGCGCCATCGCGATCCACGCCCGCTGCCGCTGGCCACCGGACAGCTCGTCCATGCTGCGCTCGGCCAGCTCCGCCGTGGACGTCCGCTCCAGCGCCTCCGTCACCGCCGCCTCGTCCTCCGGCGACCACTGCTGCCACCAGCTCTGGTGCGGCTGGCGGCCCCGCGAGACCAGGTCCGCCACCGAGATGCCCTCCGGCGCCGTCGGCGACTGCGGCAGCAGGCCCAGCCGCTGGGCGATCCGCTTCGTCGGGATCCGCGCCAGCTCCTCGCCGTCCAGCAGCACCGCGCCCCGGACCGGCTTCAGCAGGCGCCCCAGGGCCCGCAGCAGCGTCGACTTGCCGCAGGCGTTCGGGCCGACGATCACCGTCACCCGCCCGTCCGGGATGCCGACGTCCAGGCCCTCGACGACCGTGCGCGCCTCGTAGGCCAGGGTGAGGCCCCGGGCCTCCAGACGGTGAGCGGACATCAGGAACCTCCACGACGGGAACGAATCAGCAGCCACATCAAGTACGGCGCGCCGACCATGCCGGTCACCACGCCCACCGGCAGCTCGGTCGGCGCCATCAGCCGCCGGGCGATCAGATCGGCCAGCACGACCACCAGCGCGCCCGTCAGCGCCGAGCAGAACAGCGGGACCTGCGCGGACCGGACCAGCCGCAGCGCGATCTGCGGGGCCATCAGCGCCACGAAGTCCACCGGCCCGGCGGCGCCCGCCGCGCACGAGGCCAGCACGATGCCCAGCAGCGCCATGCCGAGGCGGATCCGGTCCAGCCGCAGGCCCAGACCGACGGCCGTCGCGTCGTCGAAGGAGATCGAGCGCTGCGCCCGCGCCGCCCACAGGACGACGGGCACGGCGGCGAGCAGCACCCAGGCCAGCCAGCCGGCCTGGTCGTAGCCGGCGCCGTTCAGGCTGCCCGTCATCCAGACCTTCGCGGCCTGCGCCTGGAAGCCGTCGCCCTTGGTCAGGAACACGGAGGTCAGCGAGGACAGGGCCACGCTGATCCCGATCCCGATCAGCACGAAGCGCTGCGCGTGCAGGCCGCGCCGCCACGCCAGCGCGTACACCAGCAGCCCGGCCACCAGCCCGCCCGCCACCGCCGCGTACGGGGCCTGACCGGTCGAGCCGACCACGCCGTACGCCATCAGCCCGACGACGGTGGCGGTCGCGCCCCAGGTCACGCCCACCACGTCGGGGCTGGCCAGCGGATTGCGGGCGACGGTCTGGATCAGCGCCCCGGCCAGCCCCAGAGCGGTGCCGACCAGCAGGCCCACGACCACCCGGGGCAGCCGGAACTCGCCGACCACCAGCTCGTGCGGGCTCGGCTGCCCGAGCACCACCTTCACCACCTCGACCGGGGACACGGCCGACTCGCCCAGGCAGAGCGAGGCGACGACCGTCCCGGCCAGCGCGACCAGCAGGCCCAGCGCCACCACCGCCGACCGGCGGTGCAGCAGCACGGACGCCCGCCCGGCCCGCAGCACGGCGTACCCGCGCGGGGAGACGGCGCCGCGCCCGGCGGTTCGCACGCCCTGCGCGCTCATGACGCGACCACCTTCCGGCGGCGCACCAGCGCGACCAGGACCGGGACGCCGACGAGCGCCGTCATCACGCCCGCCGGGACCTCCGACGGCGGGAAGAGGACCCGCCCCAGGGTGTCGGCGAGCAGCAGCAGGGCCGGGCCGAGGACGGCGGAGAAGGCGAGCACCCAGCGGTGGTCCGCGCCGGCGACGGCCCGCGCCGCGTGCGGGACGGCGAGGCCGACGAAGGCGATCGGCCCGGCGGCCGCGACGGCCGAGCCGGTCAGCACCGTCGCGCCGAGCGCGCCGACCGCCCGGACCAGGCCGGTCTTGGCGCCGAGGCCCTTGGCGGTGTCCTCGCCGAGCGCGAGCGCGTCCAGGCCGCGGGCCACCGCGACCACCAGCACCGTGCCGACGGCGAGGAACGGCAGCAGCTGCCAGGCCACGTCCGAGGTCCGCCCGGAGAGCGAGCCGACGTGCCAGAAGCGGAACTGGTCCATGGTGGCCGCGTCGGTCGTCAGCACCATGGTGTTGAGCGAGGCGATGAACGCGGACATCGCCGAGCCGGCCAGCGCCAGCTTGATCGGCGTGGCCCCGCCCCGGCCGCGCCCGGCCAGGCCGTACACGAGCACGGTGGCGATCACGGCGCCCGCGAAGCCGAACCAGACGTAGCCGGTGAGGGTGGAGACGCCGAAGCCGGAGATGGCGAGGACCACGCCGGCCGCCGCGCCCTGGGAGACACCGAGGATGCCGGGGTCGGCGATCGGGTTGCGGGTGAGGCCCTGCATGACGGCCCCGGCGAGGCCGAGCGCCGCGCCGACGGCCAGCCCGACGACGGTGCGCGGCACCCGCAGCTCGCGGACGACGACGGCGTTGGCCGTGTCGCCGCCGTGCAGCAGGGCGTCGAGGGTGTCACCGAAGGGGATGGTGCGGCTGCCGACCGCCAGGCTCAGCAGCACCGCGGCGGCCAGGACGGCCAGCGCGGCGGCGAGCCACAGTATTCGGCGGCGCGCTGTCCGTCGCGCGCCGGGTGGCGCGGTGGTGTCGGTCATGGGCCCTCTCCGCAGACAACTCAGGTAAACCTAAGTTCCCGTCGGAAGCCGGGGCAAATTGCCCCGTCCCCCCGAACCGCCCGTTGGATAGCCTGGCGGCATGCCCGAGACCCGCACCGCCCCGCTCACCGTCGGCTTCGACCTCGACATGACGCTGCTGGACACCCGGCCGGGGATCCACGCCACCTACCTGGCGCTCGCGGCCGAGACCGGCGCCCGCATCGACGCCGACCTGGTGGTCACCCGGCTCGGCCCGCCGCTGCTGGACGAGATCCGCAACTGGTTCCCGGAGGACGAGGTGGAGCACGCCGTCACCCGCTACCGCGAGCTCTACCGCGACCTCGCCTTCGCCCCGACCGTCGCCCTCCCCGGCGCGCACGCCGCCGTCGAGGCGGTCCGCGACCACGGCGGCCGGGTCGCGGTGATCACCGGCAAGTACGAGCCGAACGCCCGCCTCCACCTGGAGCACGCCGGGCTGCACGCGGACGCGCTGGTCGGCGACCTCTGGGCGGAGACCAAGGGCGAGGCGCTGCGCGAGCACGGCGCGAGCGTCTACGTCGGCGACCACCTCGGCGACATCCGGGGCGCCCGGCACGCGGACGCCGTCGCGGTGTGCGTGGCCACCGGCCCGTACAGCGCGGACGAACTGCGCGCGGCCGGGGCGGACGTGGTGCTGGCGGACCTCACCGGCTTCCCGGCCTGGCTCGACGCCCACCTGGCCGGCTGAGCCCCGGCCCCGGGGCACGCCCGGAGCCACGCCCCGGGGCCGGGTCCTAGGACGCGCCCGCGGACTCCACCCGGCGCCGTTGGGCCCGCGCGTTCAGGAACAGCCCGGTCAGCGCGGCCAGGAAGCCCGCCGGCATCAGCATGCTCAGCCAGTACGCGGCCGTCGGCAGCGGCGTCAGGTGCAGGAACAGCGGGACGAAGGTGACCAGGGTGGCGAGCGCGCCCAGACCGAAGACGATCGTTCCGGCCTTGACGTACACGTCGCCGGGGTCGGCGCTCTGGCTGCTCACGTCTGCTCGCTCCTCGGGGCTGGTCGGGCGGTCGGTCCAGTCTGGCAGAGCGGCCGCCGGCCCCCCGCCACCGGAGCGACCCGGTCACGTTGCGCAGTTTCTCGGAAGCTGAACGTTTTGATCCCTGCTGGGCGGGGGTATGCAGGGGGTGCCGAGGGGTGCGACAGGTGCGCCCCGTTTCCTCAGACCCGGGGGTGTGAGCCGATGGACCGTGCTGAGCCGCGCCCCGGCCGTGCCAGTACCGGGTCGCCCGTGATCGCGAGACCGCCGCGCCCGTACCGCCCCCAACGGGCCTTGGAACGCGGATCTTTCGCGGAACGCGGATGAGGCAGTGACGGACCGTTAGTCTGCTCCTGACAGCGTGCTGACCATGAGCGCCCGCGGGCGCCGAGCCGAGGTCGGCTGCCTTCCCCACCACCCAGTGATCCCCGGCCAGGGCCGGGATCCCTCACACCCATTCGAGGACTGTCGAGATGCCCACCGGCCAGGTCAAGTGGTTCAACGAGACGAAGGGCTTCGGCTTCCTGTCGCGCGACGACGGCGGCGACGTCTTCGTCCACACCAAGGCGCTGCCCGCCGGTGTCACCGTGCTGAAGCCGGGCCAGCGGGTCGAGTTCGGCGTGGTCGCCGGCCACCGCGGCGACCAGGCGATGGCCGTGCAGCTGCTGGACGCACTGCCGTCGGTGGCCGCCGCCCAGCGCAAGAGCGCCGACGACATGGCGCCGATCGTCCAGGACCTGATCACCACGCTGGACGCGGTGCTGCCGGGCCTCCAGCACGGCCGCTACCCGGCCAAGGCGACCGGCCAGAAGCTGGCCGGCCTGCTGCGCGCGGTGGCCGACCAGTTCGACGTCTGACCGGGGGGTCAGAACGCCAGCGCACCCGGGTCGAGCGGCGGCACCAGCCCCTCCGCGGCGGCCCGGGTGAGCAGCGCGCGGACGGCCGCGTAGCCCTCCTCGCCGAGGTCCGCGGTGAACTCGTTCACGTACAGGGCGATGTGCTGGTCGGCGACGGCCGGGTCCATCTCCTGGGCGTGCGCCAGCACGTACTCCCGGCTGGCGCCCGGGTTCGCCCAGGCCTGCCGGACGGAGGCACGGACGGCGTCGGCGAGCGCGCGCAGCCGTTCGGCGCCGAGCGAGCGCCGGGCGACGATCGCGCCGAGCGGGATCGGCAGGCCGGTCTCCTGCTCCCAGGCCTCGCCCATGTCGGCCAGGCTGTGCAGGCCGTACTGCCGGTACGTGAACCGGGCCTCGTGGATCACCAGGCCGGCGTCCACCCGGCCGTCCCGGACGGCGGGCATGATCTCGTGGAACGGCAGGACGACGATCTCGCCGAAGCCGCCGGGCACCGCCTTCGCGGCCCAGAGCCGGAACAGCAGGTAGGCGGTGGAGCGTTCGGACGGCACCGCCACCGTCTTCCCGGTGAGGTCCGCGGGGGCGTCCGTGCCCGGCCGGGTGAGCACCAGCGGGCCGCAGCCGCGCCCGAGCGCGCCGCCGCAGGGCAGCAGGGTGTACTCGTCCAGGACCCAGGGCAGCGCGCCGTAGCTGATCTTCAGGACGTCCAGTTCGCCGCGCTCGGCCAGGCCGTTGGTGACGTCGATGTCCGCGAAGGTCACCTCGGGGGCGTCCGCCCCGGGCACCAGGCCGTGCGCCCAGGCGTGGAAGACGAAGGTGTCGTTCGGGCAGGGCGAGTACGCGATGCTCAGCCGTTCAGCCACGGCCGGCCTCCTCGATCAGTTCGTGGACGGGCAGTGCGGCGAAGGCCCGCTCCAGGGCGGCCAGCGCCTCGCCGATCCGCCAGGCGGCCCGGTCGCGCGGGCCGACCGGGTTGGAGACGGTCCGCAGTTCGAGCACCGGCACGCCGTACCGGGCGGCGGCCTCGGCCACGCCGAAGCCCTCCATCGCCTCGGCCAGGGCGCCCGGGTGGCGGGCGGCCAGCGCGGCGGCCCGCTCGGCGCTGCCGGTGACGGTGGAGACGGTCAGCACCGGGCCGGTGGCGGCGCCCAGGGCCCGGGCGGCCAGTGCGACGGCGGCCGGGGGAGGGGTGTGCCGGACGGTGCCGAAGCCCAGTTCGGTGACGTCGGCGAAGCCCTCGGGGGTCTCGGCGCCGAGGTCGGCGGTGACGATCGCGTCGGCCAGCACGGTGGTGCCGACCGGGGCGTGCGGGGCGAACCCGCCGGCGATCCCGGCCGAGACGACCAGGCCGTAGCGGCCCCCCGAGGCCGCCCGCGCCCCCAGCGCGGCGGAGGCGGCGGCCGCGGCGGCGGCCGGGCCGACCCCGCCCGCCAGGACGTCCACCGGGGCGCCCGCGGCCCGGTGCAGCGCACCGCCGGGCAACGGCAGCACGGCGGCCGGGCCGGGCAGGCCGCGCAGGACGGCCTCGGCCTCGGCGGGCACCGCGACGACGACGAGCAGCCGGGCCCGGTCGGGGCCCGGCTGCTCGTCGCGCTCGTCCGTGACGGCGTGTGCGGTCATCGCGGGAGCGTCAGCTGTCCTGGGTGTTCAGCTGGAAGTACCAGACGGCGACCGGGTTGTCCGAGTTCTTGTCTCCCTCGACCACGGTGACCAGGGTCTTGCCGGAGGCGTTCAGCACCTGGCTCGCCGGCTGGGAGCCGGAGAAGGTCGGGCCCTTGGCGTAGGAGAACAGGCTGTAGCGCCCGCCCTGGCCCTGCGAGCCGCCGTTGCTGAAGGCCCACCAGCCCTTGTCGGCCACGTTCGGGGAGACGCCGACGCCGACCCGGTCGCTCACCACGACGTCGGAGGTCGGGAGGGTGCCCTCCGCGAGGGCCTGGGTGGCCTTCTGCTGGCACTCCTGCTGCAGGTCCTCCGTGATCGGGCTGCCGCCGTTGAAGCACAGCGGGTCCGCGACGATCGAGGAGTTGCCGACCGTGAGGGTCGCGCGGTGGGAGCTGTGCTCGGTCTGGCCGCTCGCGATGGCGACGGACGTGCCGACCGTGGCAGCACCGACCACGACGACGGCGCCGAGGGCGGCGATGGCACGGGTATTGAGGCTCATGCGTCAGAATCTACCGGGCTTCGCCGATCACGCTACGCGGGGGTCGGCCGCCGCGTGTTGCCCGTGGCCGGTTCAGGCCACCCTGGGCGCCGTCGGGCGCCGCCGCAGGCCCACCCGGAACAGCGTGCGGACCGTCCATAGCAGCATCAGACCCACCACCCCGGCGGCCACCGACAGACCCAGCACGCCGTTCAGCGGCAGCAGGATGCCGACCGCGCCGCCGGCCACCCAGGACAGCTGGAGCAGCGTCTCCGACCGCGCGAACGCCGAGGTCCGCACCGCCTCCGGGACGTCCCGCTGGATCAGCGCGTCCAGCGACAGCTTGCCCAGCGAGGCCGCCACCCCGGCCACGCCGGCGACCAGGACCACCGTCACCACGCCGTACCAGAGCGCGGCCGCCGCCGTCGCGCCGGTCGCCAGCAGCAGCATCGCGGTGACCGTCGCCTCCGGGCCCCGGGTGCGCAGCCAGGAGCCCAGCACCGAACCCAGCGCGTTGCCCGTCCCCGCCGCCAGCGCCACCAGGCCCAGCGCCAGCGTCGGCCGCAGGCCCCCGATCGGCTCGTCGCGCAGCAGGAACGCCAGGAACATCACCAGGAAGCCGACCAGCCAGCGCAGCGCCGACATCGCCCGCAGCGCCAGGATCACCGACGGGCCGACGGTGCGCAGCGAGGCCTTCGGGGCCCGGGCGTCCTCCGGCGCCCGCTCGCCGTGCACACCGCCGTGCATCTCGGCGTGCAGGAGCGCGCGCTGCTCGCCCTTGGCGGAGTCCACCGCGTGCGGCAGGTGGAAGGCCATCAGGGTGCCGATCACGAAGACCAGGAACGCGCCGCGCAGCGGCCAGCCCGGCCCGATCAGGTGCAGCAGGCCGCCCACCCCGGCCGCCACCCCGGTGGCCAGCAGCCCGGCCAGGGTGACCCGGGAGTTCGCCTTCACCAGCGACAGCCGGCTCGGCAGCAGCCGCGGCACCACCACGCTGCGCACCACCCCGTACGCCTTGGACGCCACCAGCACGCCCAGCGCCTCCGGGTACAGCGCCAGGCCGCCGCCGGTGACCACCCCGGCCATCGTCCAGGCCAGCACCGCCCGGGCCAGCATCGACATCGCCATCGCCGCCCGGCGGCCGTGCGGCAGCCGGTCCAGCAGCGGGCCGATCACCGGGGCCAGCAGGGCGAACGGGGCCATCGTGATCAGCAGGTACAGCGACACCCGGCCGCGGGCCTCGCCGGTGGGTACGGAGAAGAAGATGGTCGAGGCCAGCGCGACGGTGATCAGCATGTCGCCGAAGGAGTTCAGCGCGTGCAGTTCGATCAGCTTCGCCAGGCCGGATTCGCCCGCGCCCTCCGCGGAAGTGGCCTTGCGGATCCGGCGGCCGGTGCCGTGCACCACCCGGCCGGTGCGGGCGCCGGCGGCGGAGGCGGTCCGGACCAGGAGGTTGCGGCTCGGCTCGGAGTCCTCTTCGCCAGGGTCCCCGTCCGGCGCGGCGAGCTGCCGGGCGTGGACGGCCGGGTCGGCGCCGGTGTCGGTGTCGGTCAGGGTGGCGATCGCGGCGCCGGTCTTGACGAGGCTCACGGGGGCGGCGGGCGACTCGAAATCGCCCCCCGGCTGCGGTTCGCCCGCAGCGGGGGCCGGAGACTGCTGTCGCGGCACGGCGTCCGCCTGGTCGGGGCTGCCGGCCTGCGAGGCGTGCAGTGCGTGCTGCGACGGGTCCTCGTCCGCCACATGCCCATCCTGCCCCAGAATCGCCGCAGTGACGCGGGAATCCACCCCCCTCGGCGCGGCCCCGGAACGGCCGCCACCGCCCCGGACTGTGCCGGGGCGCCGACCGGCGGGTAGCCTGCCCAAGGGCCGCGCGCCGAGCGCCGGGGCGCCGGCAGGCCCGGACGAGCGGCGCGGCCGGTATCCGCGGCGGCCCCTGGTCGCGCAGAATGGACAAGGGACTATCGAGCCGCGACGGAACAGGCAACACGCCGTGGGCGACAGAAGAACTGGGAGAGAATCGACGCCGTGAGTGCTGCGATGCGAAGCCGTACCCCCGATCGGCTCTGTGCCGAGGCCGTCGAACTCGCCCGGAAGGCGGCCGAGGAGGCCGTCGGCCCGGAGACCGTCGGACCACATCTCGGCGCCCAGGCGGACGCCGACCGCGTCGTCACCCACACCTTCGAGTGCCTGGACGCCGCCTACCGTGGCTGGCACTGGGCGGTCACCGTCGCCCGTGCCCCGCGCGCCAAGAACGTCACCCTCGACGAGGTCGTCCTGCTGCCCGGCGCCGACGCCGTCCTCGCCCCCCAGTGGGTGCCGTGGAGCGAGCGACTGCGCCCCGGCGACATGGGCCCGGGCGACCTGCTGCCCACCGGCGCCGACGACGCGCGCCTGGAACCCGGCTGGAGCGGCGAGGACGAGCCCGCCCCGAACTCCGCGGTCGCCCTCGCGGCCGAGGAGGACGTGGTCGTCACCGACCCGGGCATCCAGCCCGCCCCGGCCCGGGCCCGGATCAACGCCGTCGCCGAGGAGCTCGGCATGGGCCGCAGCCGGGTGCTCTCCCGGCTCGGCCTGCACCTGGCCGCCGACCGCTGGGAGAAGGCGCACGGCGCGCAGACGCCGATGGCGCAGGCCGCGCCCGCCGCGTGCGGCAGCTGCGGCTTCCTGATCCCGATCGGCGGCTCGCTCGGACAGGCCTTCGGCGTGTGCGGCAACGAGTTCGGGCCGGCGGACGGGCAGATCGTCTCCTTCGCGTACGGCTGCGGCGGGCACTCCGAGGCGGCCGTCATCCCGGCCCCGCCGGCGCCGTCCGAGCTGATCCTGGACGAGCTGGTGGTCGAGCCGATGCAGCTGCACCCGGACCGCACCTCCGGCTCGGTCGAGCCGGACGCCCCGGCTGAGGAGCTCGGGCACTCCTGACGACGTGTGCTCCGGCCCGCTCCACCGAACCGGTGGGGCGGGCCGCGGCGTTCGTGCGGGTGGGGGCCCTGCGGGCGCCCGGCGGCGGGGGCGCGGTCCGGAGCAGCGGCCGGGGCGGGGGAGAATGCCCCCCGTACGAAGTACAGGGCGGCGGAAGGCGGCAGGTCCAGTGGAACCTCGGATCATCGGCAGCGGCACGGACGAGCACCTCGCGGACCCCTTCGGGAGCGCCGCGCTGCGCCGGCGGGTGCTGGACGCCTGGGCCGCCTCGCCGGCCCGGTTCCGGGAGGACGCCAACGCCGAGGAGGAACTCGCGCTCGGCGGCTACCGCGACCGCCTGGTCGTCGAGTTGGCGCAGAACGCGGCCGACGCGGCGGTCCGGGCCGGGCACGGGCCCGGCCGGCTGAGGCTCACCCTCGCCGACGGCGTGCTCGCCGCCGCCAACACCGGAGCCCCGCTGGACGCGGCCGCCGTCGAGTCGCTGTCCACCCTGCGCGCCTCCTCCAAGCGCGGTGAGACGCCTGCCGTCGGCCGGTTCGGCGTCGGTTTCGCCGCCGTGCTCGCCGTCACCGACGAGCCCGCCGTGCTCGGCGCCGCCGGCGGGGTGCGCTGGTCGCTCGGCGAGGCCCGCTCGCTGGCCCAGGCGCAGCCCGCGCTGGCCGAGGAACTGCGCCGCCGGGACGGCCACGTGCCGCTGCTGCGGCTGCCGTTCGCCGCCGAGGGCCCGGCCCCCGAGGGCTACGACACGGTGGTGGTGCTGCCGCTGCGGGACGCCGCCGCCGAGGACCTGACCCGCCGTCTGCTCGCCGGCATCGACGACGCGCTGCTGCTCACCCTGCCCGGCCTCGCCGAGGTCGTGGTGGAGACCCCGGAGGGCACCCGGACGCTCACCCGTGCCGCCGCCGAGCCCCGCCCGGACGGCGTCACCGAGGTCACCGTGACCGACGACGCGGACGGCCGGCCGCGGCGGACCCGCTGGCAGACCGCCGGTGCCACCGGCACCCTGGCCGCCGAGCTGCTCGCCGACCGCCCCACCGAGGAGCGCGCCCGCCCGTACTGGACGGTCACCTGGGCCGTCCCGGTCGCCGCCGACGGGACCCCGCAGGCGCCCGGCATCGCGCCGGTGCTGCACGCGCCCACGCCCAGCGACGAGCCGATCGGCCTGCCCGCGCTGCTCATCGCCTCCTACCCGCTGGACTCCACCCGCCGGCACGTCGCCCCCGGCGCGCTCGCCGACTTCCTCACCGAGCGCGCCGCCGACAGCTACGCCGACCTGCTGCGCGCCCGCGGCGCCGACCTCGGCTCGCTCGGTCTCGTCCCCGGGCCGCTCGGCCAGGGCGCGCTCGACAACGCGCTCCGCGGGGCCGTCCTCTCCCGGCTGCCCGGCACGCCGTTCCTGCCGCACCCGGCGCCGGTCGAGGCGGGCACGCCCGCGCTGCGCCCCCGGGACGCCACCCTGCTGGAGGGTGCGGACGGCTCGGTGGTCGAGGCGTTGGCGCCGATCTTCCCCGGGCTGCTGCCGGCCGGGCTGGAGCGCCGCACCGAGCTGCGGGTGCTGAACGTGCGCCGGGTGCCGCTGGCCGACGTGGTCGACCAGCTCGGCGGTCTGGACCGCGAGCCCGCCTGGTGGCGCAACCTGTACGCGGCGCTCGGCGCCGCCGACCCGGAGGCGCTCGGCGCGCTGCCCGTCCCGCTCGCCGACGGCCGGACCGTCACCGGGCCCCGGCGCGTCCTGCTGCCCTCCGAGGACGCCGACTGGGCGGCCTTCCCCGGCTACCCCGAGTCGCTGGCCGACGCGCTCGCCGCCCTCGACCTGCGGCTCGCCCACCCCGAGGCCGCCCACCCGCTGCTCGCCAAGCTCGGCGCCGGCACCGCCACCCCGGCCGGGGTGCTCGACACCCCCGAGGTGCGGGCCGCCGTCGCCCGCTCCTACCAGGTGGCCGAGGACGACGTCGAGGCCGCGCTCGAACTGGCCGACGCCGTCCTGGCGCTGGTCAAGGTCGCCGGCCCGACCGCCGGCGAGCACCCCTGGCTGGCCCGGCTGGCCCTGCTCGACGACGAGGGCGAGCCCGCCCGCGCCGGTGAACTCGTCCTGCCCGGCAGCCCGTTCGCGGCCCTCGCCCGCGAGGAGGACGCCGGCTGGGTGGACGACGAGCTGCTGGAGCGCTGGGGCCCGGAGGTGCTCACCGCCGTCGGCGTGCTCGCCGACTTCGTCCTCGTCCGCGCCGAGGACGTGGTGCTCGACCCGGACGACCTGGAACGGCTCGACCCCACCGCGCCCGCCGACCGCGCGGCCGGCGGCCACCCCACCGGGCTGCTCGACGAGGCGCCCGACGGCCTCGCCGACTGGGCCGAGGACGCCCTCGAAGCCTTGCAGGCCGACGACGTCGTGGGCGTCCCGCCGGTGGCCGCCGAACTGCTGGCCGTCCGTGACCTCGACCTGGTCGACGACGACGCCTGGCCCGAGGCGCTCGCCGCGCTCTCCCGCCCGCCGTACCGGGACGCCGTGGTCAACCCCGTCCGCACCCTGCTGCCGGACGGCTCCTACACCGACCTGCCGCCGTACACCGCCTGGTGGCTGCGCGACCACCCGGTGCTGGACGGCCGGGAGCCCGCCGGGCTGCGCGCGGCCGGTGCCGACCCGCTGCTGCGCGGCCTCTACGACGAGGCCCGGACGACCCTGGACGAGCAGTTCCTGCACGCGCTCGGGGTGCGCACCACGCTGGCCGCGCTGCTCGCCGAACCGCACGGCCCGGACGAGGTGCTGGACCGGCTCACCGATCAGGCCTCCGATGTCGGCCACCGCCAACTGCACGGCTTGCACAGCGCGTTGGCGCGGGTCGAGATCGAGCGGATCGAACCGGTCGACGTGGTGCGGGCGCTGCCGCCGCTCGACCCGGACACCGGCCGCCGGCCGGCCCACACGGTGATCGTCGACGCCTCCAGGGCGGTCGTCGCCGACGCGCCCGACCTCGTCCAGCTCCTGCACCCGTACCCGCTGGTGCCGGTCGCCCCGGCGCTCGCCGCCGACCTCGCCGAGCGGCTGCACGTCTCGCTCGCCAGCGAGGTGGCGGGCGGGCGCGTGCTCTCCGAGGGCGTGCTGCACCGGGTCCCCGCCGTGGTGCGGGAGCTGCTGCCCGGCTGCCCGGTCGCCTACGAGGAGCACGAGGAGCTGCTGGTGGTCGGCCCGGACGGCAACGACGCCGCCGTGGACTGGCGTTGGGACGTCGAGGCGGACGCCCCGGAGGCGCCCTACGACCCGGACGCGGCCGAGGCCGCCGACGAGGACGACGAGTTCGAGCTCCCGCCGGTGCCCGGGCTGCTGCACGCGGCCACCCCGGAGGGCCTGGCGGCCGGGCTCGCCTGGTCGGTCGGGCAGTGGCACCGGCGGTTCGAGGTGCTGGCCGCGCTCACCGATCCGGACCGGGCGTACGAGCTGTCCGCGGCGCGGGACTTCGAGGGCTGAGAGTTCAGCGGGCCCGCCCGCGGCGCTTGAACCGCAGGTAGACGGCGGTGGTGGTGGCCAGCCAGACGGCCGCCACCAGGGCCTTCACGGCCGTCGGCACCCCCGGCAGCGCCGGGGCGGTCACCTCGCCGGCGTTCGTCAGCCAGCGGCCGCCCATCAGGGCCAGGACCGTCAGTCCGGCGGCCAGCAGGCCGGCCAGGAAGGCGGCGAACGCCTCCACCTGCCCGGTCTCGCGCTCGGTTTCCCCACCTGTGCGGGCCATGTCGGCACCCCCTTCCGCGATCCATCATCCAGGCTGCGGGCTGGGGGTGCCAGGGCCTCACTCCATCCCGCGGCGCTTCATGAAGCGCCAGGCGATCTCCAGGGCCAGGCCGCAGACCACCGCGATGCCGACGCCGACCAGGGGGTCGCGGGTGCCGACCAGCGAGAGCTGGAAGAACTCCGCCAGCCAGGGCACCAGCAGGACCAGGGCGAAGGCGCCGCCCATGGTGCCGATCAGCAGCAGGCGCCACCAGCTGTAGGGGCGGGCGACGATGGCGAGCACCCAGATGGCGATCAGGAAGAGCGTCAGGGTGGCCACGCTGGTGTCGGCCTTGAGGTCGGTCGCGTGGTCGGCGCGGGCCAGCGCGTAGGCGACGAAGGTGCCGGTGCCGGCGATGACGCCGCCCGGCACGGCGAGCCGCAGGACGCGCTTCACGAAGCCGGTGCGGGCCCGCTCGTTGTTGGGGGCGAGGGCGAGGAAGAAGGCCGGCACGCCGATGGTGAGGGTGGAGAGCACGGTGGAGTGCCGGGGCAGGAACGGGTACGGCGAGTGGGTGAAGATCACCAGCAGGGCCAGCAGGACCGAGTAGACCGTCTTCACCAGGAACAGGCCCGCGACCCGCTCGATGTTGCCGATCACCCGGCGGCCCTCGGCGACCACCGAGGGCAGGGTGGCGAACGAGTCGTTGAGCAGCACGATCTGGGCGACCGCCTTGGTGGCGTCGCTGCCGGTGCCCATCGCCACGCCGATGTCGGCGTCCTTGAGTGCGAGCACGTCGTTGACGCCGTCGCCGGTCATCGCCACGGTGTGTCCGCGGGACTGCAGCGCGGCGACCAGCTGGCGCTTCTGCTGCGGGGTGACCCGGCCGAAGACCGTGGTCCGTTCGGCCGTGTCGGCGAGGGCGTCCGGTTCGGCGGGCAGCGTCCGGGCGTCCAGCGGGTGGTCGGCGCCGGGCAGGCCGAGGTGGCCGGCGACCGCGCCGACCGAGACCGCGGCGTCGCCGGAGATGACCTTGGCCTGCACCTGCTGGCCCTCGAAGTAGCGCAGGGTCTCGGCGGCGTCGTGGCGCAGCCGCTGCTGGAGCACCACCAGGGCGAGCGGGGCGAGCCCGGCGGCCGGGTCGGGGGAGTCCAGCGGGGTGGGGGTGCGGCCGAGCAGCAGCACCCGCAGGCCCTTGGCGCCCAGCTCGTCGACCTCGGTGAGCGCCGGGTGCCCGGCGGGCAGCAGCACGTCGGGGGCGCCGAGCAGCCAGCTGGCCTCGCCGCCCTGCGGCTCCAGCAGCTGCACGCCGCTCCACTTGCGGGCGGAGGAGAACGGCATCGCCTCGATCACCCGCCAGCCGTCGGCGCCCCGGGCGCCGCCGGCCCCCGGGGCGCCGCCGTCGCCGCGCCCGTAGGCGTCGATGACCGCCTGCATGGAGGGGTTGGGGCGGGCGTCGGCGCCGGCCATCACGCCGAGCGCGTGCTTGATGGTGTCCGGGTCGAGGGCGCCGGGCTCGCCGTCGGAGAGGACCCGCAGGTCGACGACGTCCATGCCGCCCTCGGTGAGGGTGCCGGTCTTGTCCAGGCAGACGGTGTCGACCCGGGCCAGGCCCTCGATCGCCGGGAGCTCCTGGACCAGGCACTGCTTGCGGCCCAGCCGGATCACACCGATCGCGAAGGCGACCGAGGTCAGCAGGACCAGCCCCTCGGGGACCATCGGTACGATCCCGGCCACCATCCGGCGCACGGCCTCGCGCCAGTCGCGGCCCTCGACGGCCAGCTGGCTGATGATCAGGCCGATGGCCGTGGGGATCAGCAGGTAGGTGATGAAGCGCAGGATGCTGTTGATGCCGCTGCGCAGCTCCGACTTCACCAGGGTGAACCGGCTGGCCTCCTCGGCGAGCTGCGCCGCGTACGCCTCGCGGCCGACCCTGGTGGCGGTGAACGCGCCCGCGCCGGCCACCACGAAGCTGCCGGACATGACCTGGTCGCCGGGCTGCTTGAGGACGGGGTCGGGCTCGCCGGTGAGCAGCGACTCGTCGATCTCCAGGCCGTCCGCCTCGGTGACCTCGCCGTCCACGATCACCTTGTCGCCGATGCCGAGCAGCACCGTGTCGTCGAGCACGATCTCGGCGACGGCGATCTGTTCGACAGTGCCGTCTCGGCGGACCTCGGGGCGGGCCTCGCCGATCAGGGCCAGGCTGTCCAGGGTCTTCTTGGCGCGCAGCTCCTGGATGATGCCGATCGCCGTGTTGGCGACGATGACCAGGCCGAACAGGCCGTCCTGGATCGGACCGACGATCAGGATGATCCCGAACATCACGCCGATGATCGCGTTGAAGCGGGTGAAGACGTTGGCCCGGACGATCTCCTTGGCGGAGCGGCTGGACCGTACGGGGACGTCGTTGACCTGTCCGCGCGCGACGCGTTCGGCCACCTCGGCGGAGGTCAGTCCGCCGCGCCGGCCGGGCAGCAGCCCGAGGGGGTGCGCACCGTCGGGGCGGTCGGCGTCGCCGGGCTGCTCTTCCGCGGGGTGGGCAGGCTGCGTCATGGCACCGACTCTACGGGTGCCTTATGTCCGGTGCGTGCTACTAAAGGACTATTCAGTCCGACCGGGTGGCCGGGTCCTGGCCGTCGGTTCCGGCCGCCCGGTTCGCGGCCTCGGCGGCGCGGTCGCGGGCGATGGCGTCCCGTCGGGCGCGGCAGTACCAGAGGCCGATCAGGCCGAGCAGGCCGCCGGAGAGGCAGATCCACGGCCAGGTGCCGTGGCCGTGGTCGGAGAGGGTGCCCTGGAAGGGGAGCAGCGCCAGGAAGGCGACGAACCACAGCACCGTGCCGCCGCCGACGATGGCGACGTCGTTGGCCTCCAGCGGAGGGGGCGAGGGATGCAGCGGCTTCTTGGGCATGGGGCCTAGCGTAGTGTGCGGCGGCAGGCCCTCAGGGGCCCTCGGGCTTCTACGCGCGAAGATAGCGCGTGTGCGATCGGGAAACCATACTGAAAGTTCCCCGCCCGGCCACCGTCGCCCCGGGCGTCCCCCCTCCTCAGCTCCCCCACAGAGGACGCACGCATGCCTGTGGTCCAGCCGACCACCGAGTCGCCCGAACCCGCCTCCAGCGCCCCCAAGCCCCCCGCCGGCGCCCTGGACCGCTACTTCCGGATCAGCGAGCGCGGCTCCACCCTGCCGCGCGAGATCCGCGGCGGCGTCGCCACCTTCTTCACCATGGCGTACATCCTGGTGCTCAACCCGATCATCCTGGCCAGCGCCACGGACATGACCGGGGCCCACCTGGACAGCGCCCAACTGGTCACCGCCACCGCCCTCACCGCGGGTCTCACCACCCTGCTGATGGGCGTGATCGGCAACGTCCCGATCGGCCTGGCCGCCGGCCTCGGCGTCAACACCATCGTGGCGCTCCAGCTCGCCCCCAAGATGACCTGGCCGGACGCCATGGGCATGGTCGTGCTGGCCGGCTTCGCGATCATGCTGCTGGTCGCCACCGGCCTGCGCGAGCGGGTCATGAACGCCGTGCCGCTCGGGCTGCGCAAGGCCATCGCGATCGGTATCGGCCTGTTCATCAGCCTCGTCGGCCTGGTCGACTCCGGCTTCGTCAGCCGCATGCCGGACGCCGCGCACACCACCGTCCCGCTGCAGCTCGGCGGCAGCGGGCACCTGCTCGGCTGGCCGGTGCTGATCTTCGTGTTCGGCCTGCTGCTCACCCTCGTCCTGCTGATCCGCAAGGTGCCCGGCGCCATCCTGATCAGCATCGTGGTCAGCACCGCGCTCGCCGTGGTGATCGACAAGCTCGTCGACGTCCCGGCGCTCAAGTGGGGCCTGACCGTCCCGGCCTGGCCGGGCAACCCGGTCGCCGCCCCCGACTTCGGCCTGGTCGGCAAGGTCAGCCTGTTCGGCGGCTTCGAGAAGGTCGGCGTGCTGACCGGCGTGCTGTTCGTCTTCACCGTGCTGATGTCCTGCTTCTTCGACGCGATGGGCACCATCCTCGGCGTCGCAGACGAGGCCCACCTGCTCGACGAGAACGGCGACCTGCCGGGCATCAACAAGATCCTGATGGTCGACGGCATCGCCACCGCGGCCGGCGGCGCCACCTCCGCCTCCGCGAACACCTGCTTCGTGGAGTCCACCGCCGGTGTCGGCGAGGGCGCCCGGACCGGCTTCGCGTCGATCGTCACCGGCCTGCTCTTCGTGGTCGCGCTCTTCCTCACGCCGCTCGCCACCATGGTCCCGGCCCAGGCCGCGACCCCGGCCCTGGTCACCGTCGGCTTCCTGATCCTGGCGGGCTCGATCAAGGAGATCGACTGGTCGGACCACACCATCGCGATCCCGGCCTTCCTGACGATCGTGATGATGCCGTTCACCTACAGCATCACCAACGGCATCGGCTTCGGCTTCATCGCCTTCTGCGTCCTGCGCCTGGCCGCCGGGCGCGGGCGCAGCGTGCCCGTCCCGCTGTACGCGGTGGCGGCGGTGTTCGCCTTCTACTACCTGATGCCGGCCCTCGGCCTGCTCTGACGCCGTACCGCTCCACCGGCGGCCCCGTCCTCTCCCCCTGGGGGAAGGGCGGGGCCGCTGCCGTCCCGGGGGACCGGTGGAGGCGGAGCCCGTTGTCCTCGGGGCCGGTCTGGCGTCGCGCGGGAAAATGTCAAGAATGGTCCTGTGTAGCGAAGTTGACGGAGGGAATACTGCCTGGACGGACACGGGGAGGGGGCTCGACCGATGGTGCAACAGGATCCGCCCGGGGGAGACGAGGCGAAGCTGCTGCCGGAGCTGTTCTGGACGGCGGACAAGGCCTCGCTGGACGGCCAGCGCGAGACGCTGCGCTGGTACCGCGGACTGATCGCCATGCTGGTGATCGCCGCCGTGATCGGCTCGTTCCCCGGGCCGAAGGACCGCGGCTCCTTCGACAGCGTGCCCCTGTACTCGGTGGGCGCCTTCCTGATCGCCGGCTACTTCTGGTCCCGGCTGCGCCGCAGCAACCCGCAGGGGCGCTGGTACGAGGCCCGGGCGGCGGCCGAGTCGGTCAAGACGCTGGCCTGGAAGTACACCGTCCGGGCCCGGCCGTTCGACGGCGAGGCGGAGTCCGCGGACGTGGACCGCGGCTACCTGCTCCAGGTCGAGGACGTGCTGCGGGCCTTCGAGGACCCGGAGATCGTGCCGCCCGGCACCGTCCCCGAGATCACCCCGGAGATGCGGCGGATGCGGGCCGGCAGCCTGACCGCCCGCCGCATGCTCTACCTGCGCACCCGGGTCGAGGGCCAGCGCACCTGGTACCGCGCCCGGGCCGAGGCGTGCGAGACGCAGGCGGTGTCCTGGGGGCTCGGCATCGCGGCGCTGATCATCATCGGCGCGGCGGCGGCCGTCGCCCAGGCCACCGGCGCCCTCCAGGTGCACGTCTTCGGCGCCAGCTCGGCCGCGGCCGCCGCCGTCATCGCCTGGACCCAGCTCAAGCAGCTGCGCCCGCTGGCCGCCGCCTACCAGCTGGCCGCGCGCGAACTGGAGAACGTCGGCAACCAGCTCTCCGACCTCGACCTCAAGACGCCGGACGCCGAGGCGCGCTGGGCCCGGATGGCCGCCGAGGCGGAGGACGCGGTGTCCCGCGAGCACACCACCTGGCGGGCCCGCCGGGCGTTTCCGAGGTAGCGGCCGGGGGCCGTCAACGCCGGGGAGCGATCGGGGCCGTCAACGCCGGGGGGCGGCCGCTGCGGTCGATGCCGGCGAGCGGCCGCTGCCGTCAACTCCGGGGACGGGCTGGGGAGATCCGGCGAAGCGGGCGCCACGCCGAGGGCACAGGTGTGCGGAGTGCGTGAGGGTCGGGCGGGAAGGCGTAGAACGTAATCATTACGTGTCCATGCCCTGGTTTCATCGCCTGCGCGCGACCCCAGTCCCTGTCCGGAGGCCCTCTTGCGCATTCTCCTGATCGCCAGCGCGTTCAACAGCCTGACCCAGCGCGTCCACACCGAGCTGCGCGGGCGCGGCCACCAGGTCGCCGTCCAACTCGCCCTCGGCGACGAGGCGATGAGGGCGGCGGTGGACCGCACCGACCCCGAGCTGATCATCTGTCCGATGCTCACCAAGGCCGTCCCGCAGGACATCTGGTCCACCCGGACCGTCCTGATCGTGCACCCCGGGCCCCAGGGCGACCGCGGCCCCTCCTCGCTCGACTGGGCGATCACCGAGGGGGCGGACCGCTGGGGCGTGACCGTCCTCCAGGCCGTCGAGGAGATGGACGCCGGTGACATCTGGGCGTCCGTCGAGTTCCCCGTCACCGGCTGCGGCAAGAGCGAGCTGTACCGGGGCGAGGTCGCCGACGCCGCCGTCGAGGCCGTCCTGCTCGCCGTCCAGCGCTTCGAGGGCGGGCTGTTCACCCCCGAACCGCTCGACTACGACCGGCCGGACGTCCACGGCAGGCTGCGGCCCCTGCTGCGGCAGGACGCGCGCCGGATCGACTGGGCCGCCGACGACACCGCCACCGTGCTGCGCAAGCTCCGCGCCGCCGACTCCCAACCCGGCGTGCTCGACGAGCTGTTCGGACGCGAGTACTTCCTGCACGGCGGCCACCCCGAGGACGAGCTGCGCGGCCCGGTGCCCGGCGCCGTGCTCGCCACCCGCGACGGCGCGATCTGCCGTGCCACCGTGGACGGCGCGGTCTGGATCCCCCAGCTGCGCCCGCGCCGCACCCCGGGCGGGCCCGCCACCTTCAAGCAGACGGCCGCGACGGTGCTCGCCGGCCGGCTGCACCGGGTCCGCGAAGTCCCGGTGACGCCGACCTCGGCGGCCCGCCGCGACACCTGGTCGGAGCTGCGCTACCGCGAGGAGGGTGACGTCGGCTACCTCGAATTCGCCTACGCGGGCGGGGCGATGAGCACCGGGCAGTGCCGCCGGCTGCTCGCCGCCTACCGCGAGGCCGCCGACCGGCCCACCTCGGTGCTGGTGCTCGGGGCGCCCCGGGACTTCTACTCCAACGGGATCCACCTCAACGTCATCGAGGGTGCGGCGTTCCCGGCGCTGGAGTCCTGGGAGAACATCAACGCGATGGACGACCTGGTCCACGCGGTCCTCACCACGACCGACAAGCTCACCGTCGCCGCCCTGGCCGGGAACGCGGCGGCCGGCGGCCTGATGGCGGCCCTCGCCGCCGACGAGGTGTGGTGCCGGGAGTCGGCGGTGCTCAACCCGCACTACCGGCTGATGGGCCTCTACGGCTCCGAGTACTGGACGTACACCCTGCCGCGCCGGGTCGGCGACGAGCAGGCCGCGCGGCTGACCACCGAGGCGCTGCCGGTCGGCGCCGAACACGCCCGCCGGATCGGCCTGGTGGACCGCACCTGCGGCGGGGACGCGGCCGCCTTCCGGCGCTGGGTGGTCCGGGAGGCCGCCGCGCTCGGAGCCTCGCCCGAACTCACCGGGCGGCTGGTCGACAAGAAGCGCCGCCGGTCCGCCGACGAGGAGGCGAAGCCGCTGGCCGAGTACCGGGCGGAGGAACTGCGGCGGATGCACGCCAACTTCTACCGGGCGGGCGAGCCCTACCACGCGCTGCGGCGGGACTTCGTGCACAAGGTCTGCCCGGTGGCCACGCCCGCGCACCTGACCGGGCTGCTGGGGCGGCCGGAGTGAGCGGGCGGTTTCGGCCGGAGTGAGGCGGCGACGCCCGCCGGATCGAGTCGGGGGCGGTCGCCGAAAGTGAGCCGAGGGCGCCCGGCCGGGGTGGGGGACCCGGTCGGACGCCCTCGGGGCTTGGGGGGTGGGGCCCGCCCGGCTCAGCGCCTGGCGCCGGCCTCGTCCCGCCGTCGCGGCCGGCGCGGGACCAGCGGGACCAGTGGGGCCGCCGGGCCGAGCAGGAGCGGCTGCGTGGTGCCGCGGCTCGGCGAGACCGCGAAGGCCAGCGAGCCGAAGAAGACGTAGCAGCCGAGCCCGACCCCGAGCGGGAAGATGAACTGCAGCGCCATCACTCCGCCCTGGGTGGAGTGCGAGAAGTCGAGCCGCACCGAGAGCGCCGCCATGCCGGTGTAGTGCATCGCGCACACCGCCACGCCCATGACCGGCGCGGCCGCCAGGACGGCGAGCGTGCCGCGGATGTTCAGGGTGGCCCACAGCGCGGCCGTGGCCGCGAACACGGCGATGGCGACGGACAGTCCGACCGTGAGCCGGTCGTAGCCGAGGTGGCCGGGCAGGACCATCGCGGCCATTCCGAGGTAGTGCATCGCCGCGACCCCGAGGCCGGTGGTCAGCCCGCCGGCCAGCAGGGACAGGACGGGCCGGCGGCTGTACCCGACGGTGAACAGGCCGATGCCGACGACGGCGATGGCGACCAGCAGGCTGAGCACGGTCAGTCCGGGCCGGTAGCTGATGTCGACCCCGGTGACGGAGAAGCCGAGCATCGCGATGAAGTGCATGGACCAGATCCCGGCGCCGAGCGAGGTCGAGGCGAAGAGCAGCCAGAGCACCCGGGTGCGGCCCTGCGAGACGAGTGCCCAGCGGGCGCTGCGCAGGGCGACGAAGGCGCCGAGGCAGGCGACGAAGTACGAGACCGCCGGTGTCACCCAGCCGTGGTCGGCATGATGGATCTCACCCAAGAGAGCTCCCAGGACGGATGCGGGGGAGGAAGGGCGCCAGGCCTCGGGCGGACACGGGTGGTCGGGAGGGGACGCGGCAACGGGCGCGGGAACGGCGCCGCCGAAGGGAGACCTGGCGTGTGGTGCCCCTGACAACGGGGGACAGTAACCACTACCGGACGGTCGCACAAGGTTCGCGCTTTTCGTGAAGTCCCTGGTCAGGATGGACCTTTACGCGGTCTGCATGATCTTGGCACCAACTCCTGACACCGCCTGCGCACGGCCGCCGGGCGGTTCGTCCGTTACTCCGGGTTCGTTACTCCGGGTTGGTCACTCCAGCGGGGCTAGCCCGAACGGGTGGCCGGCCGGGTCGATCAGCACCTTGAGCGTCCGGCCGTGCTGGTACGTCGGCTCGGTCGCGCCGAGCGCGAGCGCCTTCGCGATCGCCTCGTCCAGGTCGTCCACGTAGAAGTCCAGGTGGAAGTGCTTGCCGCCGTCCGGCTCCGTCCACGGCTCCGGCCGGTAGCCCGAGACCCGGCCGAAGCCCAGCGGGCTGCCGCCCTCCGGGTTGTCCAGGATCGCGAACTGCTCGTCCAGGTGGCGGCTCTCCCAGCCCAGCAGCTCGCCGTAGAACCCGGCCAGCGCGATCGGGTCGGCGCAGTCGATGGTGACCATGGCGAGGCGGGCGAAGCCGGTGTCGCCCGGCCCGGCGGCGAGGCCGGAGGTGAGGCCGGAGGCGGGGTCGGCGGCGAGGTCGGACATGTCTGGTCGGCCCTTCCAGTCGAGATCATTCGAGACCCAGCACCAGCATCGCACCGGGCCGATCTTCCGGCGCGCGGTGAACGGACGGGGCCGGCGGGGTGGAATGGGAACGCATTTTCCTTAGCGAGAGTAATGACGTAAGCTAAAGAACATGCCCGAGATGTCCGAGCAGGACCTCGCAGCGATCAATCAGCTGCGATCGTCCACGATGCGCCTCTCCCGTCGACTCAAACACCAGCGGGTCGAGGAGTCGCTGAGCCCCACCGAGATGGGGGTGCTCGGCACCCTCGCCAGATGCGGAAAGGCGACACCGGGTGAGCTCGCCCGGAAGGAGCACGTGCAGCCGCCCTCCATGACCAGGATCGTCGCGATGCTGGAGGAGAAGGGGCTGGTGCGGCGCGAGCCGCACCCCGAGGACCGCCGCCAGGTCGTCGTCAGCAGCACCGAGCAGGCCGAGGCGATCCTCGCCGAGAGCCGCCGTCGCCGCAACGTCTGGCTCGCCGAGCTCGCCGAGGGGCTCGACGAGGAGGAGTGGGCCGTCCTCCGGGAGGCCGCGCCCGTGCTCTACAAGCTCGCACACCTCTAGGCACGCCGACCCCGGCCCGCCGGCCGGGAGAAGAAGGAGCACCGCATCACCGCAGGACCGACCACCGAAACCAGGAGCGCGACGGCCGCAGTTCGGGCCGCCGCGCCGCGAGGGGAGACCACCGTGACACCGCCGGCCGCAGCCAGCGCCGCCGCCATCCGCACCGACGACCAGACCACCGACCCCGCCGCGGCAGGCGCCGCGGCCGCCGACCTCCAGGCGCCCGCCCCCGCGGGGCTGCCCGGCAGCGGCGACGACGACCCCGACGAACGCACCGCGGCGGACGACCCCGCCGCTCCCGGACGCACCCACGCGTCCACGTCTCCCACAGGTGCCCGCTTCACGAGGCCCGGGGGGATGTTCTCCTCCCTTCGCGTTCGCAACTACCGCTACTACTTCGCCGGCCAGGTGGTGTCCAACACCGGCACCTGGATGCAGCGGATCGCCCAGGACTGGCTGGTCCTCAGCCTCACCGGCAGCCCCCTCGCGGTCGGCATCACCACCGCCATGCAGTTCCTGCCGATGCTGCTGCTCGGCCTGTTCGGCGGCGTGCTCGCCGACCGGATGCCCAAGCGCCGGCTGCTGATCTACACCCAGGGCGCCATGGGCCTGCTGGCCGCCGGCCTGGCCGTCCTGACCATCGGCGGCGTCGTGACGCCGTACTACGTGTACGCCTTCGCGCTGCTGCTCGGCCTGGTCACCGTGGTCGACAACCCGACCCGGCAGGCCTTCGTGTCCGAGATGGTCGGGCCCAAGGACCTCGCCAACGCGGTCAGCCTGAACGCCGCCAACTTCCAGACCGCCCGGCTGGTCGGCCCCGCCGTCGCGGGCCTGCTGATCGCCGTGGTCGGCAGTGGCTGGGCGTTCGCCGTCAACGCGCTGTCCTTCGCCGCCGTGATCGGCGGGCTGCTCGCCATGCGGGAGAGCGAACTGCGCCCGACCGAGCCGATCGCCCGCGAGAAGGGCCAGCTGCGGGAGGGCCTGCGCTACGTCAAGGAGCGGCCCGAACTGCTCTGGCCGATGGTCCTGGCCGGGTTCATCGGCACCTTCGGCTTCAACTTCCCGACGCTGCTCTCCGGCTTCGCCTACGACACCTTCAAGGTCGGCGCCGGCCAGTACGGCCTGCTGAACACCGCGATGGCGGTCGGCTCGCTGGCCGGCGCGCTGCTCGCCGCCCGCCGGGGCGTGCCCAGGCTGCGCCGGCTGGTGGCGGCGGCGCTGGCCTTCGGCTCGCTGGAGGTGGTGGCCGCGTTCGCGCCCGACTACTGGACCTTCGCGGTGCTGTTGACGCTGATCGGGGTGTTCGGACTCAGCTTCAACACCTCCGTCAACTCCACGCTGCAGCTGGCCACCGACCCCGCGATGCGCGGTCGCGTGATGGGCCTGCTGGTGCTGGTCTTCACCGGCGGCACGCCGATCGGCGCCCCGATCGTCGGCTGGGTGACCGCCTCGTACGGGCCCCGGCTCGGCCTGCTGGCCTGCGGGCTGGTGTCCGCGCTGGCGGCCGGCGTGGTGGGCCTGGTGCTGGCCCGCAGCGCGGACCTGCGGGTGCGGTTCGACCTGCACCCCGGCCGGGGCGGCCGGGTGGTGGCCTTCGTGCCGCGGACCATCACCGCCAACAAGTCGGAGCTGGCGCCCGCCTGCTGACGAGGCGTCATGCCCCGGGGTGGTGGTCCGCCCCGGGGCTTCGGCGCAGGGTCGAGGGGCTTCGGTGCAGGGGCGAGGGTCAGAGCCGGATCGCGAGGACCTGACCGGGCCAGACGCCGTCCGGCTGCTCGACCTCGAAGGACTCGGTCTCGGTGAACCCGAGTGCCCGGTACTGGCCGACCAGCCTGCGGTCGGCGCCCGCGTAGCAGTCCACCCGCAGCAGGCCGAGGCCGCGCCGGCGGGTCTCCTCGACCGCGTCGGCGATCAGCGCGGCGCCGATCCCCGAGCCCTTGCGGCTGCGGTCGGTGACCAGGATGCGGACGAACAGCTCGGGCTCGTCCACCGGGGGGATGTACTTCCCCCGCTGCTCGGACAGCACGCAGCAGCCGATGGCGCGGCCCTCGTCGTCCTCGGCGAGGCGGATCAGGAACGGTTCGGCGGCGAACCCGGCGACCTGCTCGACCCGGGCCGGGATGGTGCTGAAGGGCTGGTCCCCCCACTGGCCGGTGCGGCCCTGGCCGGCCAGCCAGCCCACGGCGCTGTCGAGCAGGGCGAGGATGTCGGGAATGTCGTCCGGTCCCCCGGTGCGGATCTTCATACGAAAAGTTCTAGCCCAAACGGCCTCGCGCGGGAAGATGTTCCCATGAGGCTCTTCGTGGCGGTCCTGCCGCCGGTCAACGTGCTCCAGGGGCTGTCGGACGCGGTGGCGCCGGTGCGCGGGCTGCCCGGGGCGGACCGGCTGCGCTGGACCACCGTCGAGGGCTGGCACCTGACCCTGGCCTTCCTCGGCGAGGTGCCGGCCGAGGAACTGCCGGAGCTGGAGGCGGGCCTGGCCGCCGTCGCCGAGGTGCATCCGGTGCACCGGCTGCGGCTGTCCGGCGCCGGGCGGTTCGGCGACCGGGTGCTCTGGGCCGGGGTGGAGGGGCAGACCTGGGCGCTGCGCAGGCTCGCCGAGGCCGTGTCCGAGGCCGCCGCCGGGGTGACCGGGGAGGTCGACGCCTTCACCTTCCACCCGCACCTCACCCTCGCCCGGGCCGGTTCCTCGCGCGGCCACCGGCGGGCCGTCCAGCGGCTCGCGGCGGCCGAGCTGGACACCCTGGCGGCCGCGCTGGCCGACTACCGGGGGCCCGAGTGGGAGGCCGCCGAGCTGCACCTGATGCAGAGCGACCTGGACGGCGGCTTCGCCCACTACTCCTCGCTGCGCGCCTGGCCGCTCGCCGACTGGAGCTGAGCCGGGGCGCGCCCGGGTCCGGGGCGGGGGTTGGGTCCGGGGCGGCCGTTGAGCCCGGGGTGGCCGTTGGGCCCGGGGCTCCGCTCCGTCGGCGGGTGGTCCGGAGGTACGCTCGTTGACCGTGGATCCCAAGACTCGTATGCGTATCGTGACCGGCACCCTGGTGCTGCTGCTGGTCGTCGTGCTGATCAGCTCGATGGTCGGCGGGTAGCCGGGCCGGCGGGCACGCCTACCCGGCCCGGCGGGTCGCCCCCGCCGCAACGGCTGAGGGCCACCGCCCGGAGGCGGTGGCCCTCAGCCGTGCACGGGATCGCTCAGAGCTGCTCGACCACGTAGTCGATGCAGTGGGTGAGCGCCTCGACGTCCGCCGGGTCGATCGCCGGGAACATCGCGACGCGCAGCTGGTTGCGGCCCAGCTTGCGGTACGGCTCGGTGTCCACGATGCCGTTGGCACGCAGTGCCTTGGCGACGGCGGCGGCGTCCACCGACTCGTCGAAGTCGATGGTGCCGACCACCTGGGAGCGCTCGGCCGGGTTCGCCACGAACGGGCTGGCGTAGGAGGACTTCTCGGCCCACGCGTACAGCCGGGACGAGGAATCAGCCGTACGGGCGACGGCCCAGTCGAGCCCGCCGTTGCCGTTCAGCCATTCCAGCTGGTCGGCCAGCAGGAACAGGGTGGAGATCGCCGGGGTGTTGTACGTCTGGTCCTTCGACGAGTTGTCGATGGCCGTCGGCAGGTCGAAGAACGGCGGGATGTACCGGCCGGAGCCGGCGATCTCGGCGGCGCGCTCCAGGGCGGCCGGGGAGAACGCGGCCAGCCACAGGCCGCCCTCGGAGGCGAAGGACTTCTGCGGGGCGAAGTAGTAGACGTCGGTCTCGGTGATGTCCACCGGCAGGCCGCCGGCGCCCGAGGTGGCGTCCACCAGGACCAGCGAGCCCTCGTCCGCGCCCACCGGGCGCTTGATCGGCATCGCGACGCCGGTCGAGGTCTCGTTGTGGGTGAGCCCGTAGACGTCGACGCCGGCCTCGGCGACCGGCAGCGGGTGGGTGCCCGGGGCGGTCTTGATGACGCTCGGCTCGGCGAGCCACGGCGCGGCCTTGACCGAGGAGGCGAACTTGGAGGAGAACTCGCCGAAGTCCAGGTGCTGGGACTTCTCCCGCACCAGGCCGAACGCGGCGATGTCCCAGAAGGCGGTGGAGCCGCCGTTGCCGAGGACGACCTGGTAGCCCTCGGGGAGCGAGAAGAGGCTGCTCACGCCCTCGCGTACGCGCTTGACCAGGTTCTTGACCGGGGCCTGGCGGTGCGAGGTGCCGAGCAGGGAGGTCTGGGTGGCGGCGAGGGCACTCAGGGCCTCGGGGCGCACCTTGGACGGTCCGCAGCCGAAACGGCCGTCTGCGGGCTTGATGTCAGCGGGGATCTGGATCTGAGCCACGCGCGCAGCCTACCGGCCGGGGAGCCGCCCGGGGTACGGTCGTCCGCCCGCTGAGACTGTGATCTTCACGGCTCCCAGCTGCGGAAACAGCGGGCCCGACGGAGGTCGGACCCGCTGCTCAGGGGTGGTGCGGACGCGGGGCGCCCGGGGCGTTCGGCGGGCGCTCGGGGGCGCTCGGCGGGCTCAGTGGCCGATGGCGTCCCAGCCCTCGATCTCCTCGGGGCGGCGCGGGCCGGGGCCGATGTAGCGCGCGGCGGGGCGCACGAGCCGGCCGGTGCGCTTCTGCTCCAGGATGTGCGCCGACCAGCCCGCGGTGCGCGCACAGGTGAACATCGAGGTGAACATGTGCGCCGGCACCTCGGCGAAGTCCAGCATGATCGCGGCCCAGAACTCGACGTTGGTGGCCAGCACGCGGTCGGGGCGGCGGTTGTGCAGCTCCTCCAGCGCGGCCTTCTCCAGCGCCTCGGCGACCTCGAAGCGCGGGGCGCCGAGCTCCTTGGCGGTGCGGCGCAGCACGCGGGCGCGCGGGTCCTCGGCGCGGTAGACGCGGTGGCCGAAGCCCATCAGGCGCTCGCCGCGGTCCAGCGCGTTCTTGACCCAGGTGGTGGCGTCGCCGGTGCGCTCGATCTCCTCGATCATGCCGAGCACGCGGGACGGCGCACCGCCGTGCAGCGGGCCGGACATCGCGCCGACCGCGCCGGAGAGCGCGGCCGCCACGTCGGCGCCGGTGGAGGCGATGACGCGGGCGGTGAAGGTGGAGGCGTTCATGCCGTGCTCGGCGGCGGAGGTCCAGTAGGCGTCGATGGCCTTGACGTGCTTCGGGTCCGGCTCGCCGCGCCAGCGGATCATGAACCGCTCGACGACCGTCTCGGCCTTGTCGATCTCGCTCTGCGGGACCATCGGCAGGCCCTGGCCGCGGGCCGACTGGGCCACGTAGGACAGCGCCATCACGGCGGCGCGGGCGAGGTCGTCGCGGGCCTGCTCGGCGGAGATGTCGAGCAGCGGCTTGAGGCCCCAGACCGGGGCGAGCATGGCGAGCGCGGACTGCACGTCGACCCGGATGTCACCGGAGTGCACCGGGATCGGGAACGGCTCGGCGGCCGGCAGGCCGGGGTTGAACTTGCCGTCCACCAGCAGGCCCCAGACGTGGCCGAAGGAGACGTGGCCCACCAGGTCGTCGATGTCGACACCGCGGTACCGCAGCGCGCCGCCTTCACGGTCGGGTTCGGCGATCTCGCTCTCGAACGCGACGACTCCCTCAAGCCCGGGTACGAAGTCGGACATACGACGGCTCCTTCAGTTCTGCGATCGGCGCTGCGCCGTGGTGGGGCGGCGCGCCAGTGACCGAATGGTGGTTGGCACTCGGTGCCAGAGTGACAGGCACCGGGTGCATTGCGCCATACACCACCATGGTGATGTTGCGCTTGGGCCCGCTTGACTTTTCCGCCGAGGGTCGGTCGTGCCCGGGAATCTCCGGAACCAAACGCCTGGTTCGGGACAATTCACCGTACGGGGGGCGGTCGAGCGGTGGCGGGACACCTTATCTCCCACCGGGGTTTGTCCGGAGGTAGCGGTGCCGGTTGCTTGTCGTACGGGATGATGTTGACGTGCAGACCCCGGAACGCGCCCAGTCGACGCCCCTGAGCCCCGCCACCCGGATCCTGGCCGACGATGCCCGGCCCGGACCGGACCTCACCGTGATGCGCAAGCACTACACCCACGAGGGCCTGGTCGAGGAACAGCTCGCGCCCGAGCCGATCGCCCAGTTCACCCGCTGGTTCCACGAGGCGGACGACGCCGGGGTGGTCGAGCCCAACGCGATGGTGCTCTCCACCGCCGACGCCCAGGGGCGGCCCAGCTCGCGCACCGTCCTGCTCAAGGGCTACGACGCGCGCGGCTTCGTCTTCTTCACCAACTACGGCTCCCGCAAGGGCTCCGAGCTCGCCGCCAACCCGTACGCCGCGCTGCTGTTCCCGTGGATCGCGCTGGCCCGCCAGGTGATCGTCCAGGGGCGGGTGGAGAAGGTCGGCCGGGACGAGACCGCCGCCTACTTCCGCACCCGGCCGCACGGTTCGCAGCTCGGCGCCTGGGCCAGCGAGCAGTCCAGTCCGGTCGGCGGGCGCGACGTCCTCGAACAGCGCTACGCCGAACTGGAGCGCCGCTACCCGGAGGGCGAGGGCGTGCCCGTGCCGCCGTTCTGGGGCGGGTACCGGGTGATCCCGGAGAGCGTGGAGTTCTGGCAGGGGCGGGAGAACCGGCTGCACGACCGGCTGCGCTACCTCGCCGATCCGGCCGGAGCGGGCGGGTGGCGGGTGGAGCGGCTCTGCCCGTAGCGGGCGGGTCTGCGAGGCGTTCGAATACTGGCGCGTCCGTCGGTGGGTCCGCCGTCGGGCTCGTCGGGCTCGTCGGGTCCGCCGTCGGGCTGGCCGTCGGGCTGGCCGTCGTGCGGTGGCGGGGGAGTGCGGGGCGCTGTCGAATCGCGCCAACCGGCCTTCGCCGACCGGTGGTTCGGATGGGGCACGAGCGCCGGGGGAGCGGGTCGGGCCGGGGCGGCAGCCGTACGTCGGCGGAGGGGTGACGCCGGGGTGGGTTCGGCGGCGCGACGCCGGTCCCCTGTGCGCCGGTCAGGTGCCTTCACGCGACCGCCGAGTGGGTGAACTTTTGGCGAGACTTCGCTGCGTGAAGGGGGTAGTGGGCTGTTAGGGGCGCGCAAGAGCACGGCGCAGCCCACGTGCTGGCAGTACCCTGGTCGACTAGGCCGACCTATATACCCGGCCCTGCTTCTCTCTAACCCCCATCGTGGAAGAGAATCGAACATGACACCCGCACTGGACACCATGCCCCGCACTGAACTGACGGAGCCTCAGGGCGAAACCCGGCCTTCACTGGCCGACCTCGCCCAGCTCGGCGCCGAGGAGCTCTCCACCAGGATCCGACGAGCCCTGCCCGACACCGGTGCGGGTGCGGTGCCGGTCGCGGCCTTCAACTCCTCCATCTGATCGGCCGACTGACCATCGGCTCCGGCTGAATCCGATCGACCATGACGCCAACTCCGCTGCCTTTCACCCAATTCGTCGTGAAAGTGCACAGCCGGTGTGATCTCGCCTGCGATCACTGCTACGTGTACGAGCACGCCGACACCAGTTGGCGTCGACGCCCCAAGGTCATCGGTGACGAAGTCCTGAGCAAGATCGCCGAGCGGATCGGCGACCACGCGGCCGCACACCGGCTGCCCGCCGTCCGGGTCGTCCTGCACGGGGGAGAACCCCTGCTCGCCGGCCCGGACCGGTTACGCCACGCGGCCAAGGCGCTCCGGGCGGCCCTGCCGCCCGGCTGCGCACTCGACCTGCGCATCCACACCAACGGCGTCCAACTGGACGACGCCTACTGCGAACTCTTCGCCGAGGTCGGCATGAGGGTCGGCGTCTCGCTCGACGGCGACCGCGCCGCCAACGACCGCCACCGCCGCTTCGCCGACGGCCGCAGCAGCCACCCGCACGTCCTGCGGGCGGTCGAGCGGCTGCGCCGGCCCGCCTACCGGCACCTCTACGCCGGGCTGCTCTGCACCGTCGACATCGAGAACGACCCGGACGCCGTCTACCGCGCCCTGGCCGAACTCGACCCCCCCGCCGTCGACTTCCTGCTGCCGCACGCCACCTGGGAGGACCGGCCGAAACCGGCCGCCGACGGCGCGCGAACGCCGTACGCGGACTGGCTGTTGGCCGTGTACCGGAGATGGGACGCCGACGGCCGCCCGTTCGCCGTCCGCACCTTCGAATCCGTCCACCGGACGTTGCACGGGCTCTCCAGCCTCACCGAATCGCTCGGCCTGGAACCCTCCGACCTCGTCGTCCTGGAGACGGACGGCACCTTCGAACAGGCCGACAGCCTCAAGACCGCCTACGACGGCGCGCCGGAGACGGGGTACGACGTCTTCACGCACAGCCTCGACCAGGTCGCGCTGCACCCCGGCATGACCGCCCGCCAGTCGGGGCTGGCCGGGCTGAGCGCCGCCTGCCGGGCCTGCCCGGTCGTCCGCAGCTGCGGCGGCGGCCTGTACGCCCACCGGTACCGGGCCGACACGGGCTTCGACAATCCCTCCGTCTACTGCGGTGACCTCATGAAGCTCATCAACGAACTCGCCGGCGAAGCCGCCGGTTCCGCCGCCGGTTCCGTTGCCGGTTCCGCCGCCGCTTCCGTTGCCGGGTCTGCTGTCGCGGCGGGTCCTTCCGTACCCGCCCAGGCCGGGGAGCCGGTGGTGCCGGCCACCCTCACCGAGCGGCAGCTCGACCAGCTCGCCCGCGGGTACGGGGACCAGGACACCGTACGGGCCCTGTCCCGCGCCCAACTCGCCCTCACCCGGGCCATGCTGGCCGCCGCCTGGGACGCCTCCGGGCAGCCCGGATCGGCGGCCTGGGCCCTGCTGTCCGAACTCGACGCGAGCGCACCCGCCGCCGTCGACACCGTCCTCGCCCACCCGTACGCCCGCGCCTGGGCCGCCCGCCGGCTCGCCGGGGACCTCACCGTCGGGCTCGGCCCGCTGGCCGAGCTGGCCGCCGCCGCCGCCGTCCGCGCCGGGCGGGGGGACGCGGTCGCGGTGCCGGTGCGCGGCGGGTGGCTGCACCTGCCGACCCTCGGGCGGACCGCCGCCCCGGACGGGGAGGCGGTCGTCACCGGCCTGGCCGACGGGTTCAGCGTGCGGGCGTCCGACGGATCGGTGTCCGCCGCCCTGGACGAGCCGCTGCGGCGGGTCCGGCTGGCCGGGGGGTGGACGGTCACCCTGGAGGACGTCGACCCGCTGCGCGACAGCCACGACCACGCCGTGGCCGGCCGGCTCTCCGACGGCGAACTGCTCGACTGGACGGGCGCGTTGCGCGAAGCCTGGGAACTGCTCGGGCACGACCTGCCCGCGTACGCGGAAGGCCTCCGGGCCGGCCTCACCACCATCACCCCGCTACGGCCGGGCCCCGCCGGGCGGGACGTCAGCTCGGCCGCCCGGCAGGCCCACGGCGCGGTCGGCATCGCCCGGCCCGCGACCGCGCCGACGCTCGCACTGCTGCTCGCGCACGAGTTCCAGCACGTCAAACTCGGCGCCGTACTCGACCTGTTCGACCTCCACGACCCGGCCGACGACCAGCTGTACCTCGCGCCCTGGCGGCCCGACCCGCGCCCGCTCGAAGGCCTGCTCCAGGGCACCTACGCGCACCTCGCCGTCACCGAGTACTGGGGCACCCGCGCGCTTGCCTACGACGGGCTGCCGGGCGAGGCCGCCGACCGGGCGCGCACCCAGTTCGCGCTCTGGCGCCGGTACACCTCCGAAGCCGTCGACCGGCTGGCCGGATCCGGCGCCCTCACGGCGCTCGGCTTGCGCTTCGCCGACGGCATGCGTGAGAGCGTCGCTCCGTGGCTCGCCGTGCCGTTGCCCGCCGCCGCCGAACGGGCCGCCGAACGGGCCCGCCACGAGCGCGGCCACGAGCGCGGTCACGCCCGCCACGCCGAGGTCTGACCCAGAGGAGCGGCCATGCGCACCGTCACTGCTCTCACCGGCACCGCCCTCACCGATACCGCCCTCACCGCGGGGGGCCTGGTCGCCGGGTTCGCCCAACTCGGCGTCCGCCCGGGCATGGTGGTGCACGTCGAGGCCTCCCTGCGCGCCCTCGGCCCGGTGGACGGCGGCGCCGCCACCGTCGCCGACGCGCTGCTCCACGTCCTCGGCCCCGGCGGCACCCTGGTCGCCTACACCGCCACCCCCGAGAACTCCGCCACCTCGCGCATCCACCAGACCGCCACCGCCGGCCTCACCCCGGCCGAGACCGCCGCCTACCGGGCCCGGATGCCGCGGTTCGACCCGGCGAACACCCCCTGCTCGCCGACCATGGGCGCCCTCTCCGAGGAGATCCGCACCCGCCCCGGCGCCCTGCGCAGCCGCCACCCCCAGACCTCCTGGACGGCCCTCGGCCGGCACGCCCGCGAGATCACCGCCCACCACCCCCTCACCTCCCACCTCGGCCCCGAGTCCCCGCTCGGGCGCCTCTACGACCTCGACGCCAGGGTGCTGATGCTCGGCGTCCCGATGGCCCGCTTCACCGCCTTCCACCTCGCCGACCAGCGCATGCCCGACGTCCCCCTGCGCGAGTACCGCTGCGTCGGCCCCGACGGCTGGCTCACCTTCCGGGCCCCCGAGCTCGACGACCTCCACTTCGCCGACCTCGGCACCCAGGTCCTCGCCGCCGCCACCGGCATCACCACCATCCACCTCGGTACCACCGACTGCCGCCTCGTCCCCGTCCGCGAAGCCGTCGACCTCGCCGAACACCTCCTCCGCCCCTGAGCCCCCGCGCGTCCCCCACCCCTCCTCCAGTTCGGTTGCTCCCGTCGCCGCTTCGGCCCCGCCGAAGCGGCGACGGTGCTGTGCAGGGGTCTTGGGCGTAGGAATTAGGGCTCGCCGACTTCGGACGCACAAGGTCGCGCCTCAG
>NZ_JBFBFU010000007.1:66360-281418 GCF_040684355.1 Kitasatospora sp. NPDC091276
ACGGCCAGCACCAGCGCCAGGCCGATCATCACGGGCACCTGGACGGCCAGGATCATCCCGGTGTTGACCAGGGAGTGCAGGAAGGCCGGGTCCGGCCCCGCCGAAGCGGCGACGGTCCTGTCCAGGTCTCTTGTGCGTAGGAAGTCGGCCTCACCGACTTCCTACGCACAAGGACGCGCCTACCTGTGGAGGGGGCTGGGCTGCGCTCTCCGCACAGGCCCGGCCCGGTCATGACGTCGGCCCGCGTCCCAGGACACCTGGGACGCGGGCCGACGGATGCGGTGTTGCGCAAGAAGTCGGTGGGGCCGACTTCAGGTATTCGGAAAACGGCACGGAGTGAGCCAGGGCGATTCTTTTCCACTCGCGGTGGCGGCGCATGTCGCCGCTGACCAGCTCCCGGTTGATCTGGGTGCCGTCAGGTCGGAAGTTCAGGTGGACTGCCGAGGTGTCATCGAACAGCCACCAGTCCTGGTCGGGAATGCCGAAGTTCCCTTCAGTGGCGTCCAGGATCCGAATGCCTTCCCCGGCGGCGATGTTGCCGGGGATGCCCCAGGCGAACTGGTACCGCTGGTAGTCCGTGAGGGGGCGGCGCACCACCCGGACGCGGCCGATCGTCCGCCCCGAGGAGACGAAGCCGTGCACCCTCCGGTGCCACGCCGCGTTGTGATTGACCGGCTTCGGCTCGCCGCGCAGAAAGCGGGCCAGGCTCTCTGCTTCCCTGGGCATGGTGTAGGCGGGCTGCGCCTCGAACCGGAACGCTTCGTGCTGGTAGCTGTCGAAGTGGGCGCGCCACTGGTCACCATCCAAGAACACGGATGGCCTCCTTCGGAACGTGTCGGGGAACCTCGGTGGACTCCCGGTGGGTGCCTTCAGAGCGGTGAAGGGTTGCCCCCCGGACCACGGACGTCCTTGATCGGTGGAGTGCATGGTCGGGCAGTCGTCATCGCCGCATCTCGGGCTGTCGAACTTGCCGGCAAGAGGCAGTAGTTGTGGGCGCTCAGCCATGCTGACCTCCTCCAGGCGGGTGCCTCCTGACTCGTCAACGACGCTGGGGCTCCCTTCGATGCCTGTCCACGCGGTCTTGGGCATATTCCGGGTCTGGAACAAGGAGCTTGCCCGGGGTCTCCCGCTCCGAGGAACTGTTGGCCGGCGGCTCCTTGCGAGGAGCAAGGAGCCGCCGGAACATACCGCGAGCCAGGCCTGCCGCCCAGGACGCGGGCAAGCGGGTGCGGCGTCGCACAAGAAGTCGGTGGGGCCGACTTCTTGTGCAACGCTCGCAGCAGGTTCGGTGGCGACGGAGCTGTTCGGCGCGATCACGTGATCACCCGGCCCCTGACGGACTACCTCCGTTTCGAGTTCGCGCACTATGCCCACAACGTCGCGGCCGGCGAGGACATCCGGATTCTCGACCTGACCGGCCGCGAGAATCCGGGCTTACCGGATCAGGATTTCTGGATGTTCGACGAGTCCAGGGTGGTCCTGATGAACTACCGCCCGGACGGGACGCAGATCAGTCGCGAGGTGTTCGACGGCGACCCGATCCGATTCGTCGAGTGGAAGCGCTTGGCCGAATCCGAGTCGGTTCCTTTCTCGGAGTACGTGAGAGCAAGCGGCTGAGTGTCTCTGGATCCGGAACGGCTCGGACAGTCCAAGTCCGAGCTGGGGAAGAAGCTGCGAGAGCTGCGCAAGCGAGCCGGCCTGGTGGTGGGGGGGGAGGAGGAGGGGAGGCCGGACCTGGGCCGGTTCGGCGTGACCGTCGGTGTAGACGGTGCACAGTCCGTCTGACTGGATGATCCTGGTAACACCGTCCCGGCCCGTTGACGACCGCTCCGCGCCGCTCTAGAACGGAGCCCAGGCCCCGGACACGGCAGGACGTGTCGCGGCACGGACTGCCGGGGCACCCCCGAGAGATCCTGAGGAGCAATGCCATGGCTCCAGACGACAACGGCTGCCCGGTGCTGGACATGACCGCCCGGGCCCTGCACCAGCAGAACGCGGAGCTCCGCGCCGCCGGGCCCGCCGTGCGGGTCGAACTCCCCGGCGGCATCATCGCCTGGTCCGTGACCCGCAGCTCGGTGATCCGCGCCCTGACCGGCGATCCGCGGGTCTCCCGCGACCCGCGCAAGCACTGGCCCGGCCTGGCCTCGGTGCCCGAGGGGTGGCCGATGGGCCCGATCGCGTTCCAGCAGAACTTCTTCAACCGCTACGGCGACGAACACCGCTCGGCACGACGACGGATGGCGCCCTCGTTCTCGCCCCGCCGGGTGTCCGCGCTGCGGCCCGGGATCGAGGCGACGACCGCCGCCCTGGTCGGCGCGTTCCGTGACCTCGCCCCCGGCGAGGCCGTGGACATCCGCCGGGCCCTCTCGCTCCCGCTCACCATGACGGTGATCTGCGACCTCTTCGGCGTACCCGCCGACATGCGGCCGCAGATCGGCCGGTCGATGGACACCCTGCTGACGACGACGGCGACGACCGAGCAGATGACGCTCGCGCGGGCGGAGATCAACGTGGTGCTGGTCGAACTGCTGGAGCTCAAACGGCGCGACCCCGGGCCCGACCTCGCCAGCGACGTGGCCGCCGTCAGCACCGGCGGCGACACGGGCCGCGCCGAGGAGGAGTCCCGCGACGAGCTCTTCCTGATGCTCGGCGCCGGGTACGAGACCGCCGTCAACCTCATCACCAGCGCCGTCCAGGCGCTCCTCACCCACCCCCGCTACCTGGCCCAGGTCCGCGAGGGCGCCCTCGCGTGGGAGGACGTCATCGAGGAGACCCTGCGCCACGAGAGCCCGGTGATGCACATCCCGCTCCGCTACCCGCTGGAGGACATCGACCTCGGCGAGGGCGTGGTCATCCGGCAGGGCGAGCCGATCCTGCTCGGATTCGGCGCGGGCGGCCGGGACCCGGAGGTCCACCCGGACCGGCCGGACGACTTCGACCCGACCCGCCCCGACAAGGAACACCTGTCCTTCGGCTACGGCCCGCACTTCTGCCTCGGCGCACCCCTGGCCCGGCTGGAGGCCGAAGTGGCCCTGGGCGGCCTCTTCGGCGCCTACCCCGGCAGCGTTCTGGACCCGGCCAGCCCGACGCCGGCCCGCCTGGAGTCCGTCATCATCAGCGGCCCGGCCGAGCTCTGGATCGTCCCGAGGCCCACCGCAGTGTGACGGCGGCACCTGGGGGAAGGGCGGCTCCCGCGAGTTCGCGGGAGCCGCCCTTCTGCGCTGTGTGGGTCAGGCGGTGAAGTGGTCGAACTCGCCGGCCTTGGCGCCGAGGAGCCAGGCGTTGAGCTTGGTGCGGGTGGTGGTGACGATGTGGGCGGGGTCGTCGGACTCGCGGATGTAGACGAAGTTGCTGTCGGAGGCGATCTCGACGCAGTTGGCTTCCTCCCCGCTGAAGCTCGACTTCTGCCAGGTGAGTTCTTGCATGGCTACCTTCCTTGTACTCCGTAGCGGACGTGCTGGAGCAGGCCCCAGGAGTCACGATAGGCGGGTGAAGGTCCGACAGATTTGGCCTCCAGAGGAGGGAGTGCAAGGCCCTTGAGTCGGTCGAACTTGCGCCGGAATGAAGCTACTGCTTCGGGTTCTCCCAGGAAGGACGCGCCTTGTGGCGTCTCCAGCAGGACCGTGTTCAGCTTGGCGTGAGGGCCATGGAGCGTCATGAACGACGTATCGGTCGAAGCGAAGACGGGGCAGTCGAACGGGAGGATCTGGATCGTCACGTGAGGCAGCGTGCCTACCTCCATCAGGTGGTTCAGCTGGTCGCGCATGACGGTAGGCCCGCCGTACATCGTGCGTAGTGCCGCTTCGTGGATCACGGCATGGAATGGCACCCCGTTATCGATGCTCAGGATCTGTTGGCGCTTGCGGCGGAACTCGACCTTCTTCTCGGCGTATTCGAGGATGATCTCCATGTATCCCTTGGTCTGGAGGAGCCCGGGGATCAGGAGGGTTTCGTACGTGTCCAGGGCGGTGGCGGCGGCCTCGAACTCGGCCAGGTCGAGCGCTGGGGTCACGACGTACGGCTTGTAAGCGTCCCACCAACCCTTGCCGCTGCTCTGGCACAAACTGATGAGCCCGGCGCGATAGTTGGGGTCATCCGAACCGCACACGTCGAGCCAAACGTGCAACCGTTCGAGGTTGAGGCTCAGCCTTCCGGCCTCGGTGTGGCTCACGGCGGGGCCCTTCATGCCGAGCAACTCGCCAATCTCAGGGCCGGACATTCCGGCACCCTCGCGTAGACGGCGAAGTTCCTCACCGAACCGGCGCTGGCGTTCGGTGATGTAAACCCTGAGTCCCATGGCAGTCCCTTCTCGGATGGACGGTGCGACTGCTACGCACAGTGTAGGCGCGTGCGCAGGGTGTGTTGCAAAACTGGTCTTTTCGTGGTTACAGTCTTTGTGCACTGCTCGCCAGACGGGTCGTCAGTTGCGTCTGTGCGTAGCCCCTCTGCACCGCTGGGAGATTCCCCATGTGTGACCCCAACCTCAACTCCCCCTCCCTCACCGTCTCTCGCGAGGCGTTGCGCGACACCATGGCGCGCGCCGGGTACCCCAACTCCTCCATCGGGGATGCCGAACTCGCGCTCGTGGAGCTGGTGGTGAACGCCTGGCGGCACGGGTTGACCGCCGCGCCCGTCGTCCTGGTCGCCGTCGTCCACGGGACGCTCCGCGTCACCGTCGCGGACCGCAGTCCCGTGCTGCCCGAGCAGCGGAAGCCCGACCCATTCGCCCAGTCCGGGCGGGGGTTGATGCTGGTGGAGGGGCTCATGCACCGCTGGGGTGCGGAGCCGCAGAAGCTCGGCAAGCGCGTCTGGTTCGAGCTGGACGGCGCCGCGTGATCGCCCACCACCCGATCCACCCCGCCGACCCGGCCCTGCGGCAGCTCACCGGGCGGCAGATCACCGAACTGATCGTCGATCTCCGTACAGAGGGGCGGGAGTTCGGCCTCCTCTGGCCGTCCGCCCAGTCCGGCGAGACCGACCTGAACGGCCGCGCTCTGATCTCCATCGGCAACATCCCGGCCAGTACCTTGATCAACCTGCTGGCTCTGCTGCGCGAGTTCAAGCGCCGGCGGGGCCGGGCGTGACGGGCATGCTGGTCCTGATCCTGCTGGCCGCCGCCGTCGGCGGTGTGTGCCAGGCCCGGTCCGAGCGGCTTCGGGATCGACGGGATCGGACGTAGGTGCCATACATGGCACGCGGGCCCGCCTTCTCCAGGCGGGCCCGCGCCATGCCCGGCCGTGGAGGTCAGGCGATGAAGTGGTCGAACTCGCCGGCCTTGGCGCCGAGGAGCCAGGCGTTGAGCTTGGTGCGGGTGGTGGTGACGATGTGGGTGGGGTTGTCGGACTCGCGGAGGTAGACGAGGTCGCCGTCGGACGCGATTTCGAGGCAGTTCGCCTGATCGCTGCTGAAGCTCGGCTGCTGCCAGTTGAGGTGCTCCATGGCTACCTTCCTTGTACTCCGTGGCGGACGTGCTGGAGCCACGATAAGCGGGCGCACAGCCGCGTCGTTTCGGTCATGTCAATTCGTACGACTCGTTGTGCTATTCCCTTGGGTCCTCAGTCGTTCCTACACTGAGACCCCGCCGCACGGGGGCTGCGGGAACCAGGTTGCCGACGGGCCCGGGGGAGGCGCGTGTGAACGACCGTGGCTGGGACGAGGACGATGCCCGGCCGTACTTCTTCCTCTCCTACGCGCACACCCCGAAGGCCGGCACGCGCGGCGCCGGTGACCCGAACCACTGGGTCCGCCAGCTGTACCGGGACCTGTGCGAGGCGGTGCTGCAGCTGACGACGGTCCCGGCCGGGGTGCCGGTCGGCTTCATGGACGAGTCCATGCACCAGGGGGAGTTGTGGGCGGAGCGGCTGTCGGAGGAACTGGCGACCTGCCGGGTGTTCGTACCGCTGTACTCGCCCCGGTACTTCAACAGCGTCCCGTGCGGGCAGGAGTGGCACGCCTTCACCCGCCGCCCGGTGTACCCGGCGACGATCGACGCGGAGCGCACCAGCGGCATCGTGCCGGTGCTGTGGGCGCCGATGAGCCGCTACCGGCTGCCCAAGGTGGCCAGTGAACTCCAGTTCAACCACGCCAGTTTCGGCCCGGACTACGCCACCGAGGGCCTGTACGCGCTGATGAAGCTCACCTACTTCCGCTCCGCCTACGAGCTGGCCGTGCACCGGTTGGCGGCGCGGATCGTGCAGGTGGCGGAGGAGACGGTGATCCCGGTCGGGCGGCGGCTGGACTTCAACGGGCTGCCCAGCGCCTTCGACGTGAGCGCGCCGACCAAGCAGCTGCGGATCTCCGTACTCTCCTACCATCAGGGCGAGTTGCCGCCCGACCGCAATCCCGACTTCTACGGCGCCCGGCGCACCGACTGGCACCCCTATCGCCCGGCCGGCTCGCCGATCGCCCAGCACGCGGTGCGGCTGGCCCGGCAGTTGGGGTTCCAGCCGACCGTGCACGAGTTCGACGACGAGGTCGAGTCCATCATCGAGGGGGAGGCGGCCGCCCCCGGCCTGCTCCTGCTCGACCGGTGGGCGCTGCGCGATCCGGACCGCCGGGAGCTGGTCCGCCGCTTCGACCGCTCGGACGCCACCTGGGTGAGCGTCCTGGAGCCGTGGAACACCGAGGACCCCGAGTGCGAGGAACGCGGCGGCGACCTCGGAGAGTTGAGCGACCAGGCGCTGCGCATCACCCGGCGGGCGAGCCGCCCCAGCTTCCTCGGCGTGACCGGCCCGACCGGGCTGAACACCCTGGAGGACTTCGACGACGCGCTGCCCCGGGCCGCCATGAAGGCCAAGTACGCCTTCGAGGGCCGCACCAGGGCCGAGCCGGAGGATCCGCCGCCGCCCCGCCCGAACCTGCGGGACGCCTTCCGGCGCGGTCCGGGCGCGGCCCCGTTCGGCCGCGACGCCCCCTTCGGGCAGGACGGCTCCGGACCCGACGACCACCCAGACCGTGACGACGGCGATGACCCCGATGACGGGATGGCGCCCTTGGGAGGACGACCCAGATGAGCGAGAACCCCACCAGGAACTTCCGCGTCGGGGGCCTCACCGTGGCCGAACTGGCCTCCCAGCGGGAGGCCGAGCGACGGTCCGTGGAGCAGGACCGCAACGGCCGGATCATCACCTTCTACTCCTACAAGGGCGGCACCGGGCGCACCATGGCGCTCGCCAACACCGCCTGGATCCTGGCCGCCAACGGCTACCGGGTGCTCACCGTGGACTGGGACCTGGAGGCGCCGGGCCTGGCCAAGTTCTTCCACCCCTTCCTCGATCCGGCCTCGTTGGCCGGCACGACCGGGATGATGGACCTGATCGCCGAGTACCGCGAGGAGGCCCTGCGCCCGGTCGAGCACGCCGAGGGCTGGCACCTGGACTTCGCCAGGGTGCACCCGCACGCGCTGTCGCTGTCCTGGCCGCTGTTCCCGACCGGGGGCAGCCTGGACTTCCTGTCCGCCGGCCAGTTCAACCGGGACTACTCCGAGGCCGTCACCCACCTGGACTGGGACATCTTCTACGACCGCTTCGACGGCGGGCAGTTCTTCGACGCCCTCAAGGCCGACATGAGCAAGCGGTACGACTACGTGCTCATCGACTCGCGCACCGGACTGTCCGACATCGCCGAGATCTGCACCGTCCAGATGCCCGACGACCTGGTGGTCTGCTTCACCCTGAGCGACCAGTCCATCGACGGTGCCTCCCGGATCGCCCAGCACATCCACGACCGCTACCGCGAGCGCGGCATCCGCATCCTGCCCGTCCCGATGCGCATCGACGAGGGCGAGAAGGAGAAGGCCGACGCCGGCCGCTCCCTCGCCCGGGTCCGCTTCGACGGGCTGCCGGCCGGCCTCAACGGCGAGGAACTCGCCTCCTACTGGGGCTCGGTGGAGATCCCGTACCGGCCGTTCTACGCCTACGAGGAGATCCTCGCCACCTTCGGCGACCAGACCGGCACCCCCACCTCGATGCTCGCCGCCTGCGAGCGGCTCACCGCGATGATCACCCAGCGCAAGGTCACCTCCCTGCCGGTCATGGACGAGGAACTACGGCTGCGCTACGTGGACGCGTTCACCCGCCGCCGCCCGTCCGTCCCCGCCGACCTCTACCTCTCCTACGTCCCCGAGGACCGGATGTGGGCGGACTGGATCGAGTCCGTGCTCACCCGGGCCGGCTTCCGGGTGCTGCCCCGCGACCTCAGCGCCGGCACCGACACGCGCGAGGAGACCGAACGCGGCATCGACGCCGCCTACCGGACCGTCGCCGTGCTCTCGCCCGCCTACCAGCGCTCCCCGCAGGCCCGGGCGCTGTGGGAGTCCGTGGTCAACTCCGACCCCGCCGGCACCCGGCGCCAGCTCGTCCCCGTCCGCGTCGGCGACGTCAGGCTCACCGCACCCTTCAGCAACCGCAACCCCGTCGACCTCGTCGGCCGCGACGAGACGCAGTCCGTCCAGACCCTGCTGCGCGCCCTCGGCCGCGGCGACGTCGTCCTGAACGAGCCCAACGGCGGCGGGCCGCGCTTCCCCGGCAGCAAGCCGACCGTGTGGGACGTGCCGCCGCGCAACCCCTCCTTCACCGGCCGCGCCGCCGTCCTGGAGCAGCTGCGCAACCAGCTGCGCGGCGGCATGGCGGCCGTCCTGCCCACCCCCCAGACGCTGTACGGGCTCGGCGGCGTCGGCAAGACCCAGGTCGCGCTGGAGTACGCGCACCGGTTCATGTCCGACTACGACCTGGTCTGGTGGATCGACGCCGAACAGACCGAACTCGTCGCCCCCGCCCTCGCCGACCTCGCCCGCCGGCTCGGCCTGCGCGTCGGCGACTCCGTCACCGAGGCCGCCGAGGCCGCCCGGGAGGCGCTGCGCCGCGGCGTGCCCACCTCGCGCTGGCTGCTGATCTTCGACAACGCCGACGAACCGGCCGAGATCCGCCGCTTCTTCCCCGGCGGCTCCGGCCACATCCTGGTCACCTCCCGGAACCAGGCCTGGACCGGGCACGCCGAGGCGCTGGAGGTGGACGTCTTCACCCGCGGCGAGAGCGTCGAGCACCTGTGCCGGCGCGCCCGCGGCCTGTCCCGCCCGGACGCCGACCGGGTCGCCGAGGCGGTCGGCGACCTGCCGCTCGCCGTCGAGGTCGCGGCCGCCTGGCTGGACACCACCGGCACCCCGGTGGAGACCTACGTCGCCCAACTGCACGCCGAGGCGGCCCGTGCGCTGGCCGTCGCCCGCCCCGCCGACTACCCGACCCCGGTCGGCGCGACCTGGAACGTCTCCATCGGCCGGCTGCGCCAGCAGTCCCCGGCCGCCGTCCGGCTCCTCCAGCTCTGCGCGTTCTTCGCGCCCGAGCCGATCTCGATGAACCTCTTCTACAGCGACCAGATGATCCGGGCGCTGGTGAAGTACGACGCCGACCTCAGCGACAAGTTCATGCTGGGCAAGGTGATCCAGGCGATCGGCCGGTACGCGCTGGCCAAGGTCGACGCCGGCAGCAACAGCTTCCAGGTGCACCGGCTCGTCCAGGCGGTGATCCGGGCCGAGATGACCGACGACGAACAGGAGATCGCCGTCCACGAGGTGCATCGCATCCTGACCGGCGCCCGGCCGGTCCTCGGCGACACCGACGACCCCGCCAACTGGCCCGCCTTCGACGAGATCTGGCCGCACCTGTCGCCCTCCAAGGCGCACAACTGCGACGAGGCGGACACCCGCCAGCTGCTCATCGACCGCGTCCGCTACCTCTGGAAGCGCGGCGAACTCGACCGCGCCCGCGACCTCGGCCACGCCCTGGACACCGAGTGGACCAACAAGCTCGGCGAGAACGACCGGCAGACCCTGCTGCTGCGCTTCCAACTCGCCAACGTGCTGCGCTCCCAGGGCAACTACGCGGAAGCCCTGGCCCTGGACGAGGACACCCTGGAACGCCAGCGGGCCCTGCTCGGCGAGCACCACCCGTACACCCTGATGACGGCCGGCTCCCTCGGCGCCGACCGCCGGGCACTCGGCCGGTTCCAGGCCGCACTCGACCTCGACCGCGAAATCCTCGACCAGTTCCGCGAGTTGTTCGGCGACGACAACCCGCGCACGCTCTCCATGGCCAACAACCTGGCCATCGACTACCGGCTCGTCGGCAACAGCGAGGCCGCCCGCGAACTCGACCAGGAGACCCTCGACCGGCGCACGGCCGTCCTCGGCCCCCGGCACCCCTACACCCTCTCCACCAAGTCCAACCTCGCCCGCGACCTGCGCGAACTCGGCGACTACCGCGGCTCGGTGGACCTGCTCCAGGAAGTCACCTCCGACCTCGGCGACGTCCTCGACCCCGACCTGCCGGAGAACCTGCGCAACGCCAAGTCCCTGGCCGTCTCACTGCGCCGCATCGGCGCGCTCGCCGAAGCCCGCCGGATCACCAAGGAGACCTACGAGCGCTACCTGGAGCGCTACGGCGCCGACGCCCCCGACGCGCTCGCCTGCGCGCTCAACCTGGCCGCCGACCACAGCGCCTCCGGCGACAAGGAGGCCGCCCGCGACCTCTGCTCCACCGTCTTCGAAGGCCACCGCCGCCTGTTCGGCGACGAACACCCCTTCACCCTGGCCTGCGCCAACAACCTCGGCATCTACCTGCGCGGCAGCGGTGACATCCAGGGCGCCATCGAACGCGGCCGGCTCACCGTCGAGGGGCTCACCGACTCCGTCGGAGCGGACCACCCGTACACCCTCAACGCGGTGATCAACCTGGCCAACGCCTACGGCGACGACGGCCAGATCGGCCTCGCCGAGGAACTCGGCCGGGCCGCCTACCAGGGCCTGTGCGAGCGCTACACGCCCCGGCACCCGGACGCCGTCGCCTGCGAGGCCAACCTGTCGATCACCCTGCGCTCGGCCGGCCGGCACACCCAGGCCGCCGAACTGCGGGCCCGCGCGATCGGCGAGCTGATCCGGCAGTTCGGCGAGGAGCACCCCAACACGGTCGCGGCGCGCGGCTGGAAGCGGATCAACCGGGACCTGGAGCCGCAGCCGGTGTAAGCGGCAGGGTGAGCACGGCCGACGCGCGGGGGCGGCGGGTACGCTGCGGCACCATGAGCGAGCGAAGCGAGCGAGTCATGGAAGGGGGCGCGTCTCACGAAGGGACCGCCGAGCGAAAGCGAGGTGGGCGCCTGAGCGAGCAGACCCCGCCCCCGCCCCCGGTCCTGGTCACCCGGCGCCTCGCGCCCGGGGTGATCGAACGGCTCACCGCGCGCCACGCCGTCACCTGCCACGACTCCGACCAGGCGATGGCCCGGGCCGACCTGCTGGCCGCCGTCCGCGGCCGCCGCGCCGTGCTCACCACCCTGGACGACCGGGTCGACGGCGAGTTCCTGGACGCGGCCGGGCCGTCCCTGGAGATCGTCGCCAACCACGCCGTGGGGCACCACAACATCGACCTGGCCGCCTGCGCCGAACGCGGCGTGCTGGTCTCCAACACCCCCGGCGTGCTCACCACCGCCACCGCCGACATGGCCTGGGCGCTGCTGCTGGCCGCCACCCGCCGCCTCGGCGAGGGCGAGCGCCTGCTGCGCTCCGGCAGCCCCTGGACCTGGGCGCCGAACTTCCTGCTCGGCATGGAGCTGGCCGGCACCCCGCTGGGCGTGCTCGGCATGGGCCGGATCGGGCAGGCGGTGGCCCGCCGGGCCCGCGCCTTCGACATGCCGGTCAGCTACCACAACCGCCGCGAGCTGCCGCCCGAGCAAGCCGACGGCGCCACCTGGCGGCGGCTGGAGGACCTGCTCGCCCACTCCACGGTGCTGGTCGTCACCGCCCCGCTCAGCGCCGCCACCCGGCACCTGCTGGACGCCCGCCGCCTCGCCCTGCTGCCGCGCGGGGCGGTGGTGGTCAGCATGACCGCCGGAGTGGTGGACGAGGAGGCGCTGGCCGCCGCGCTGGAGTCCGGCGCGCTGTTCGCCGCCGCCGTGGACAACTTCGAGCACGAGCCGGCCGTCCCGTCCGCGCTGCTCGCCCAGGAACGCGCCGTCCTGGCCCCGCACCTGGGCAGTGCCACCGTCGCCACCCGGCAGGCGATGGGCGGCCTGGCCGTGGACAACGTCCTGGCCGTGCTGGGCGGGGGAGCGCCGGTCACCCCGGTGACGGTCTGAGGCCTCAGCCCGCCGCCCAGGCCAGGGCGGTGGTCAGCACCCGGAAAGCGCCGAAGTGCGCGGCGCCGGGCTCCAGGAAGAGCTCGGCGCCGGGGATGTGGTCGCCCAGCCAGCGGGAGTGCTCGACCGGGGAGAACTGGTCGTCGGTGCCGTGCCACAGCCAGCTCGGCACCGCGATGTCCTCGACCTTGAACCCCCAGTCGGCGGTGAACGCCAGCACGTCGTCGATCCAGCCGTCCGCGCCGTGCCGGAACGCCTCCCGGTAGTTGCTCTGCAGCATCCGCCGCAGCCCGCTGTCGGCCACCACCTCCCGGTCGGCGGGCGACAGTTCGGGTCGCAGCCCGTTCAGCAGCCGGACCGGGTCGTCCTTGATCTGCCGGGAGCGGAACTCCATCGCGTCGGCGATCCGGCCGTGCCCGCGCTCCGCCTCCTGGTAGGCGTGCACGTTCGACGGGGTCATCCCGGCGTACCAGTCCAGGCCGGCCGCGTTGCGCGGCGCCAGGCCGACCAGCACCGCCACCCGGCTGACCCGCTCCGGCAGCAGCGCCGCGCAGGCCAGCGCGTGCGGGCCGCCGCCGGAGCGGCCGAGCACCGCGAAGCCGTCCAGCTTGAGGTCGTCCGCGATGGCCCGCACGTCGGCGGCCGCCGCGCTCACCCGGCGGCCGAACTGGCGGGTCGAGTCGCCGTAGCCCGGCCGGTCGTAGGAGATCAGCCGCACCCCCAGCCGGTACAGCACGGTGCTGCGCGGGTGCGGGCCCACCCGGCTGCCGGGCATGCCGTGCAGCAGGAACACCGGGCGGCCGCGCGGGTCGCCCAGGGATTCGACGGCGAGGGCGCGACCGTCCGGGGCCTTGACCATCCGTAACGACACCTGCGGCCTCCTCAGTGGTCCCGGTCGGTGGTGGTGCGGATCTCCCGGCGGGCCTGCCAGGTGGTGTGCTCGCGGGAGACCGCGTCCTCGGCGTCCCGGGCCAGCCGGGCCCAGAGCTCCTCGGCGTCCGCCGACTCCACGTCCAGCCGGGCCAGTTGGCGCCGGATGAGCTCCAGCTCGTCGGCGGCCAGCCCGTACGCGGCGGCCAGCGGGCGGTACTGGCGCAGCTGCGCCCACGCGGTGATCGAGGCGGCCACCGCCGAGACGGTGCCCAACGCGTCGTAGGTGAACGCGCCGAGCGCCCGCAGCACCGCGAGCACCAGCCCGAGCGCCGGGAGCACCACGCCCAGCACCCCCGCCAGGGCCCCGGCCCGGGCGCAGTACCGGGACTTGGCGCGGTACCAGTCGTGCTGCACCTGGATCCGCTCCCGCAGGTACACCTCGCGCCGCACCGCGAGCGGCTGCTCGCGCAGGTCGCGCATCGCCGCCGTGATCCCGGCGAGCTCCGCCCCGGCGCCCGGCGTGACCACCCGGCTGTCCCGGAAGGCGCCCAGCACCCCGCCGAGCTGGACGCGGTACAGGCCCTCCGCGTCCGGCAGGGTGTGCGGCGGCGGCTGGTAGGCGTCCGCCCGGACGGCGAACTTCCAGGCCAGCGTCTTGACCGACTCGGCGGCGGCCCGGCCCTCGTACCAGAGCCCCTGCGGGTTCTGCCGGCTGATCACCACCGCGAGGACGATCGCGCCGAGGTAGGCGGCGGCCGCCGGCCAGGCCCACGGCTCGCCGTCGGCCGAGCCGGTCGCGGCGGCGGCCACCAGCAGGAGCAGCTCCCAGGCGGAGAGCAGCACCGAACGCCGCTGGCCGCGCAGCGAGGCCGCGTCGGCGGCCCAGAAGAACCCGGGCAGCAGTTCCCGCTCGCGCACCCACCCCGTCCGTCCCGCCCCAGACGCCATGTCCGGCCCCCACCCGTCGCTCCGGTCGCACCGCCCTCCTGCCCCGGGCGGCTTCCCGGTACGCCTGGCCCGCCCCCGGGCCGCCCGCAATGGCCGGGATGCCCCGGTGGATTGTCCGGCCCGGGTACTTTCGGTGGGCGGGCGGACACCCTGCGTGGCCCGGCGTGCCCGTGGGCGCGACCGGTGGGCGTCAGTAGGTGTAGAGGATCCGGTCGGCGTTGTCGGCCATCTGCTTGGCGTTCCACTCGGTGCCGCCGGGGACGTTGCCGGAGCGGAACAGCGGCGGGGCCGCGGCGGTGCCCCCGGCCGCCGCGTCGGCCAGCCGGCCGACCGCCGAGGCGACCACGGCCTGCATGAGCGCGCTGGTCACGATGGTGGAGACCGGGCCGAAGGTGGTCTCGGCGGCCGGGTGGGTCAGCTCGCCGTCCCCGACCGCGATCTTGCTGTCCAGCACCACGTCGCAGTTGTCCTTCAGGTACGTGCCGGACGGGTGCGCCGGGGGCACCTCGCCCGGGTACGCCAGCGAGGTCACGCCGATCACCTTCAGACCGCGCTCCCGGGCGTACCGGGCCAGCTCGACCGGCATCACCTGGCGGCCGGACAGCGAGATCACGAACAGCAGGTCGCCGGAGGCGGCCGGGGTCAGGTCCAGGGTGGTGGTGGCCAGGCCGGACACCCGCTCCAGCGCGCTGGCCAGCGGCGCGGGCATCACCGTCACCCCCGCCATCCCGGGGACGTTCAGCAGGTTCATCGGGACCAGCCCGCCGGCCCGGTAGACCACGTCCTGGGCCGGCAGCGCGGAGTGCCCGGCACCGAAGGTGAACACCCGGCGGCCCTCGGTGATCGCCTCGGCGAGCAGTGCCGCGGCGGCCTCGATGGCGTCGGCCTCCTCCTCCCGGACCCGCTGGAGATGGGCGATCGCGGCGTCGAAGTACCGGCCGACCAGGTCGTTCATCTGTTGCCTTCGCTCTCTGCCGGTGGGGGAGCCGGCCGGGTGGGGCGGTCCGGTCGGGTCCGGGTCGCCAGTGGAGAAAGCTACGGCGAGCACCGTGGCGCCCCGGCGGCACCGCTGTCAACAGGAACGAAAACCGGGACCCGGGGCCCTTGCGCGGGCCCGGTTGTCGGTGCAGTACGTCAGAATTGGCGGTGAGGACACCGAAGAACGGAGCCAGCGGCGATGTCTGGGCTGATCGACACCACTGAGATGTACCTTCGCACCATCCTGGAGCTGGAGGAGGAAGGCATCGTCCCGATGCGCGCCCGGATCGCCGAGCGACTGGAGCAGAGCGGCCCGACGGTCAGCCAGACGGTCGGCCGGATGGAGCGCGACGGGTTGTTGCAGGTGGCGGGGGACCGCCACCTCGAACTGACCGACGACGGGCGCCGGCTCGCCGTGCGCGTCATGCGCAAGCACCGCATCGCCGAGTGCCTGCTCGTCGACGTGATCGGACTGGAGTGGGAGCAGGTCCACGAGGAGGCCTGCCGCTGGGAGCACGTGATGAGCGAGACGGTCGAGCGCAAGGTGCTCGCCATGCTCGGCCACCCGACCCAGTCCCCGTACGGCAACCCGATCCCGGGCCTGGACGAGCTGGGCGACGCCAAGGCCGAGGGCGAGGGCTTCGACGCCGCGCTCGTCCCGCTGGACACCGTCAAGCCGGGTGACGGCGGCGCCAGCGTGGTGGTCCGCCGGATCGGCGAGCCGATCCAGACCGACGGCGAACTGATGCGCACGCTGCGCCGGGCCGGGATCCGGCCGGGCTCCACCGTGCGGGTCAGCGCCGGCGTCGGCGGCGTGCTGGTCGGCACCGGGGAGAACGCGGCGGAGCTGGGCAAGGACATCGCCCAGCACGTCTTCGTCGCCCAGGCCTGAGGAACGCGCCCTCCGGGCCCGGAGGAACGCTTCCGGGCCCGGGGAACGTGCTTCCCGGAACGACGCGAAGGGCCCGCTGCTCCCCGTGCAGCGGGCCCTTTCGCCTCCCCGTTCCCTCCCTGTCCCCTCCGTCCCTCCCGTCCCCTCCATCCCCTCCATTCCCTCCCGGCCCCTCCACCGCCTCGCCCGGCTTCCCCGTCCGAGCGCTCCCTCCGGCGTCCCCTCGCACCGCAATTCCTCCCCTCGGCCGATCATGGCAATCCTTGAGCGTTGTCACTCGTCCGGGGGGCTTTCGCCCATGATCAGCGGGTACACGGAGGCCTTATCCGCACATGCGTGTGACGGGCCTCGCCTCCGGTGGGAGACAAGGCCCGTCAGCCGGGCGCGGGGTGTCGCGCGCTGCGCGCCCTCACCCGATAGGCGGAGGGCGGCCGTTCACGGGGCGGTGAATCGGGGCAGTGAATCGGGGCGGTTCACGAGGCCGTTCACGAGACGGTGAACCAGGGTGGTGAACCGCGGTGGTGAACCGCGGCGGTGAACCGTTGCCGCGCCCGTTCAGCGCACCGCTGCCGCCGGCTGGGCGGGCTGGGGGTGGGCGGCCGCGGGCGCCTCGCGTCCGCAGGCGTACGCGAGCGGGCTGATCAGCTCGGCGGCGTCGGGCAGCCAGCGGTTGAGCGCCGAGGGGGAGCGGGCCCACTGGGCGTAGCCGGTGCCGCCGATCCGGGAGGGCGGGGCGACCGTCCAGTCCCCTTCGCCGCGGGCCACCAGGTCCAGCCGGCCGGGCGGCCAGCCGAGCTTGCGGAGCATCTCCGGCAGCTTGGCCGCGACCCCGGGCAGCACCAGGAAGTGCAGCCGCCGGCCGATCCGGCCGGGTGAGGCGGGCAGCACCGCGACCGGGCCCAGCTGGAGGTCCATCCGCTCCATCCGCGCGAGCGCCAGGCAGCCGGCCGTCTCCGGGACGTCCAGGACGTCGAAGGACCGGCCGGTGGGCAGCAGGATCGAGGCCTGCGGCCGCTCGGTCCACCAGCGCCGCACCGCCCCCGGCCCGGCGCTCGCCTTGCGGGCCCAGTCCGCGTCGAGCGGGTGGGCCCCCGGCAGCAGGCAGCGCCGGTCGCCGCAGGAGCAGCGGGCGGGCCCGTCGCCGTCGATCAGCCAGGCGCCGGGAGCGACCTCCCAGTGGCGGTTCTCGGCGTAGCCGACGGCTTCGATGAGCAGCGGGGGCAGTGCGGCGGTCTTGCCCTGGTCGGGGGAGTCGGGGATGTCTTCCACGCGCTGCTCAACTACCGTGTGTGAGGCTGGTTACGGCCCGGCGCAAGCCGGTTGGGCGCATACCGGCAATGTCACCCGAACCGGTTACTCGACCGAGTTGAGGCGGGCGGGGGCAGGCGCAGTGGGGGCGCACAGGAGCATTTCCCAGGGCGCGTGGGGGGTGCGGATCGTCACCGTGGGTATCCCGCTGGCGTTGCTGATCGCTAACCTGGTGTCAGATTCCTTGGACGGTCGGACAGTCGGCAACAGATCAGCAGAATCGTCGCCCGCCGGCCGGGACCGGAGGGTGTGGGGAGGCGAAACCCAATGGCCGCAAGACCACTCGTCGCACGACAGCCCAACGAGCGTCTGCAGCAACTGATCCAGGAGGCCAGCTGCTCCAACGCCGGCCTGGCCCGGAGGGTCAACCTCTGCGGCGCCGAGCACGGTCTGGACCTGCGGTACGACAAGACCTCCGTCGCCCGCTGGCTGCGCGGGCAGCAGCCGCGCGGGCAGGCGCCGGCCGTGATCGCCGAGGCCCTCGGCCGCAAGCTCGGCCGCAGCGTGTCGGTCGAGGAGATCGGCATGGCCGACGGCAAGAACCTCAGCTCCGGCATCGGGCTCCAGTTCGCGCCGACCCTGAACGCCGCCCTGGAGCAGGTCTGCGAGCTCTGGCGCAGCGACGTCGGGCGGCGGGACTTCCTGACCGGGGCCACGGTCGCGGCCTCTGCGCTGGTGGAGCCCAGCCGGGACTGGCTGATCACCCCGCCCGACCCGGTGGTGGCCCGCACCGGCGGCCCCCGGGTCGGCCCGACCGACGTGGCCGCGATCAAGGCCACCACCGCGATGCTGGTCGACCTGGACCACCGCTTCGGCAGCGGTCACGTGCGCCCGGTGGTCGTGCACTACCTCAACTCGGTGGTCTCCAGCCTGCTCGGCGGGGCGTACCGGGACGAGACCGGGCGCCAACTCTTCGCCGCGGTGGCCCGGTTGACCGAACTGGCCGGATACATGGCGGTGGACACCGGCCAGCCCGGCCTGGCCCAGCGCTACTACATCCAGGCGCTCCGGCTCGCCCAGGCGGCCGACGACCGCGGCTACGGCGGCTACGTGCTGGCGGCGTCGATGAGCCACCTGGCGGCGACGCTCGGCAACCCGCGGGAGATCGCCCAGCTCGCCCGCGCCGCGCAGGAGGGCGCCCGGACGGTCGCCACCCCGACGGCGATGGCGATGTTCTACGCCGCCGAGGCCCGCGGCCACGCCCTGCTGGGGGACGCCCGCTCCTGCGAGGCGGTGTCGGCCAAGGCGCTGGAGATGATGGAGAAGCGCCGCCCGGAGGACGACCCGGACTGGATCGTCCACTTCGACGACGCCTACCTGTCGGACGAACTGGCCCACTGCCACCGGGACTTGGAGCAGGCCGGCCAGGCCGAGCACTACGCCCGCCGGGCGCTCGACCTGCACCCGCCGACCCGGGTCCGCCGCCGCGCGGTGGACCTCGTCCTGCTCGCCACCGCCCAGTTGCAGCAGCGGGACCTCGAACGCGCCTGTGAGACGGGCGCGCAGGCGGTCCGGCTGCTGAGCGGGCTGCGGTCCAACCGGGGCGTGGAGTACCTGGACGAGTTCCGGCGCAGGCTGGAGCCCTACCGGGAGCAGCGGGTGGTCCGTGAGTTCCACGCCCGGGCGGATGCGGAGGCCGCCTAGTGTCGCGCCCGGGGCACCAGGGCGGGTCCAAGGCCCCGGGCCCCGGCGGGGCGGCGTGAGGGGAGCGTGAGGGATGTCCCGCCCGCGTGGTCACCCGGTTCGGCGAACCGGTAGCGTGGGTGTGACGTCCAAAGAACTGTGATGCCCCCAAGAACCGACGAGATGTGGTCCGCCGTCAGCGCGCGGTCGTGCACAGGTGAGGAATCGCGTTGAGCCAGCGCCGCTCGTACCCCAACTCGGGTGACTTCAACCTGGACGACCTGTTCCGCCCCGAGCCCGGCCAGACCCAGGGCGGCGCGCCGGGCCAGCCGCAGGGTCACCCCCAGGGCCACCCGCAGGGGCAGACGGGCGTGCCGCCGGTGGGGCAGCCGTCCGGGCAGCCGGAGTACCTCGGCGAGGGCGGGCACGCGCGGCCGACCCAGGCCATGCCGGCCCAGCCCGCCCCGTGGGCCGGCGCTCCGCAGCCCGGTTACGGCGTCCCGCAGCACGAGCCGGCGCCGGAGACGCAGCACCTCCCGCCGTACCCGGGCGCGGACCCGTACGCGGGCGGGTACCCCACGGGCCAGTCCCAGGCCGGCTACCCGCAGCAGCCCGGCCCGGGCGGCTACCAGGGCTACTCGCAGGCCGGGCAGCCGCAGCCGGCGCCGGCCTACCCCGGTCAGGACTACGGGCAGAACTACGGCCAGGGCTACGGGCAGGACCACGGGCACGGGCAGGGCTACGCCCAGGACCACGGGCAGGGCTTCGACACCACCCGGGCGGGCGCGCAGGCTCCGGCCGCCCGGGGCGGCCGCCCGTCCAACAAGCTGATCATCGGTGGGGTGGTGGCCGGTTTCGCGGTGGCCGGCATCCTGGTCGCCGTCCTGGTGAACGGGGACGACACCACCCCCGCCGCCGACGCCAAGAAGACCCTCCCGGTGGCCGCCACCGGCAGCGCCACCCCCGGCACGGCGAGCGCGAGCAGCTCGGGCACCACCGTCGACCCGGCGGTCAAGGCCCAGGCGCAGCCGCTGTCGGACCTGCTCGGCACCGCGAGCGACAGCCGCTCGGCGGTGGTCGGCGCGGTCGCCGCGGTGCAGAAGTGCGACAAGCTGCCCGAGTCGCAGCAGGCGCTCACCGGCGCGGCCGGCAAGCGGCGCGAACTCCAGACCAAGCTCGGCCAGCTGAAGGCCGACAAGCTGCCCGGCGGCCAGCAGCTGGTCGAGCAGCTCAATGCGGCGTGGACCGCCTCCGCGCAGGCCGACGACGAGTACGCGGCCTGGGCCGGGGACTCGCAGGCGCCCGGCGCCTGCGACCCCAAGAAGCTGGACAACCAGCACTACAAGAACGCCGTCCAGGCCAGCGGCACGGCGACCACCGCGAAGAAGCAGGCCTCGACCCTGTGGAACGCGATCGCCGCCCAGACCGGCCTGCCCAGCCGCAGCGACGGCGACCTGTAGGACGGACGGGGGAACGGGCCCGCCGGCCCGCCCCTTCGCCGTCCGTCCCCCCTGTCGTCCGTGCTGCGCCGCCCGTGCTGCGTCGGCTGTCCTTCGCCGTCCGTGCTGCGCCGCCCGGGCGTCACGCCGGCGGGCGGCCCCCGGTGAGCACCCAGCGGATGTCCACGAAGCCCGGCTGCTGCAGGGTCATCCGGCCGCCCTTGACCACCTGGTAGGTGACCCAGGTGTTCACCAGCCGCGGGGACTCGGTGCTGGGCAGCATGTTGGGGGTGCCCCAGTTCAGCGGCGGGGTGAGGCCGACGTCGATGCCCTCGCCGCTGTCCAGCAGCCCGGTGACGGTCTTCTCGGTGACCTGCCGGCCGGACGCCGCGACCTTCTCGGCGACCAGCCGGAACACCTCGTACGCGACCCAGGTGGTCTGTACGCCGGGATCGGAGACGTCGATGGTGTGGCCGCCGGTGGTGTCGGCGCGCACCACCGCGCGCAGCCCGTCCCAGACCTTCGCCGACTCCGGCGGGTACCAGCTGGTGACGTAGGTGCCGGCCAGCGGGCCGGAGTCGCCGCCGGTGGAGTCGACCACCGACTGCTGCACGCTGCCGATCACCGAGGCGAACCGGGTGTTCCTCGGGTTCAGCCGACGGTAGGAGTCCAGCAGGTTGCCGGTCGGCTCGGCGGCGAGGGCGCTGGTGACGCAGTTCGCCGCTTCGTCCCGGCCGATCGCCTTGCGGGCCACCGCCGTGTAGTCGGTGGACTGCTCGGGTGCCTTGACGTCGAGCAGCTTGATGCCGGCCGGCTTGAGCGCGTTGGCCAGGTAGCCGAGCAGGTTGTCGCCGGACGGGGTGTCCGGGCGGACGAGTGCGACGGCCTTGCAGCCGGCTTCGACCAGCTGACGGCCGCTGCCGCCGATCAGTGCGGGCATGCCGCCGTCCACCGGGTACGAGAGCGGGCTGCTGAACTCGGGCTGGGAGAGCCCGTAGCCGCCGATCAGGGGGATGCCGGCGCGCTCCAGGACGGGCATGAAGTCGAAGCCGTACTGGCTGTAGGAGCCGATCACGGCGACCGCCTTGGCGTCCACCGCCCGCTGGGCGCAGGCCTTGGCGCCTTCGGAGGTGTTGTGCTCGTTGCAGGTGAGCACCTGCAGCCGGCGGCTGTTCAGTCCGCCCTTGAGGTTGACGTCCCGGCCGATCGCCTCGGCGAGCGCGGTCATGCCGGGCCGGTCGGCGGAGCCGGTGCCGGACGGGGACCAGGTCATCACGGTGAGGTCGCCGCCGTTGGTGGAGGCATCGGCCGGTCCGCCGCACGCGGAGGCCGAGAAGAGGGTGGGGAGCAGGGCCGCGGCGGTGGCGGCCGCGGCGATCGGGCGGCGGCGGCGCCGCGCGAACTGGTGCCGGGGTCGGAACGGGTCCCTTCGGCTGGTCATCGGTCTTCCCTCTCTGGGGCGCCATCCGGCGCACCGGAGCAAGCCAAGCCCCGGCGCCACACGCCGAGAGGGCCGAAGTACGAACGGCCGGGTAACGGGAGCTGAAATCAGGCGGGGTACGCGTGTAGATCGGGAGTGGAGTACGAACGGACAGGGAACGTACGATCGTTCTCCATGTCCGCCAGCACAGATTCTTCGCATCGGTCTGCCCGAAACACTTCTCGTCCGGGCCACCGCTCCAGCACGATGAACGGCATGCCGCTCAACGACCTGCCCTGGTGGCGCTGGCGAGCCCGACTGCGCTCGGCGCTGCACATGTTGTCCGACCCCGGTTTCCAGCAGGAGACCTGGCTGAACGGCCGGGAGGGGTACGGCGACGTGACCGACGCCGTCTACCGGCTGGTCGAGGACACCTGGCTGGACCACTGGTCGGCCGAGAAGTACGTGGGCACGATCTTCCGCGACTCCGCCGAGGCCGCCCTGGTCGACGTCGCGGTGCTGCGGGTGGTCCAGCTGCTGCACGAGGTCGGCGCGGACGCCCACGCCTCCGCCTACTTCGGCCACCCCGGCTGGCCGGAGGCGGTCCGGGCCGCGCGCGAGGCGCACGTCGCGCTGGCGGTGAACGACGGGGACGACCCGGACACGGCGCCCAAGTCGCTGGACGTGCTGCGCATCCTCACCCGGGTCTGAGCCCGGGTCTGAGCCCGGGCCGACGGCGGGGCCGCCGGGGGGCGCCGGCCGGGCGTCCGGTCGGGTGTCCGGTCGGGCCGCTGAGCAGTGCCGTCCCGCAGTACGGGCAGCGGGGCGGCGGCTGTCCAGGATGTGACACGCTGGACCACCCACGAACGCCACGACCTCAGGACGGGATACCCCCAGTGGACCAGCAGCCGGCCAGCGCCCAGTACGTCCTCACGCTGTCCTGCCCCGACAAGCAGGGCATCGTCCACGCCGTCTCCAGCTACCTCTTCATGACCGGCTGCAACATCATCGACAGCCAGCAGTTCGGCGACGGGGACAGCGGGCTGTTCTTCATGCGGGTGCACTTCTCCGCCGCCGAGCCGGTCACCGCCGACAAGCTGCGGGCCAGCTTCGCGGCGATCGGGGCCTCGTTCGGGATGGACTGGCAGATCCACCCGACCGAGCAGCGGATGCGGATCGTCCTCATGGTCAGCAAGTTCGGGCACTGCCTGAACGACCTGCTCTACCGCACCCGGATCGGCGCCCTGCCGGTGGAGATCGCCGCGGTGGTGTCCAACCACACCGACCTGCGCGACCTGACCGAGAGCTACGGCGTCCCGTTCCACCACATCCCGGTCACCCGGGACACCAAGGCCGACGCCGAGCAGCAGCTGCTGGACCTGGTCGCCAAGGAGGACGTCGAGCTGGTCGTGCTGGCCCGCTACATGCAGGTGCTCTCGGACCAGCTGTGCACCGCGCTGTCCGGCCGGGTGATCAACATCCACCACTCCTTCCTGCCGAGCTTCAAGGGCGCCAAGCCCTACCACCAGGCGCACGCCCGGGGCGTGAAGCTGATCGGCGCCACCGCGCACTACGTCACCGCCGACCTCGACGAGGGCCCGATCATCGAGCAGGAGGTGGCCCGGGTGACCCACGACGTCACCCCGGACCAGCTGGTCGCGCTCGGCCGGGACGTCGAGTGCCAGGCGCTGGCCCGTGCGGTGAAGTGGCACAGCGAGCACCGGGTGCTGCTGAACGGCACCCGCACGGTGGTCTTCGCGTAGCGAGGTCGGGGCGGTCGGCGGGCGGTGTGGTTGCCGCCGTTGCCGCCGTTGCGGCGGCTGTGGCCGCTTACGGCCGCGACAGCAGCGGCAGGGCGTGCAGCACCTCGCGGATCGCGGCCCGGTCGCCGTGCTCGCCGACCGGCAGCCGGTCCGGATCGCGGTGCGCGGCGGCCAGGTGGCAGAGCTCCAGGCCGTCCAGCACCATCGAGGCCACCGGCTCGCCGCCGGGCGGCCCCGATTCCGGCCCGTCCAGCGGTATCAGCCACTCGCCGGCCGCCGGGCCGTCGATCACCAGCCGCAGCCGCCGGCCCCGGCCCTGACCCTGGTCCGCCACGGGCGGGAGGGCCGGGGCCCCGGCGGGCTCGGGACGGGTGGCGCGGGCGGCACGCAGGTCGGCCAGTGCCCGCGGGACCATCCGGACCGCCAGGTCCACCATCTGCCGCAGGTGCTGGGGCGCCGGCGGGTCGTACGGGTAGGCGACCGCGCGGGCCACGTCCTCGCCGTGCACGTAGCACTCGAAGGCGCGGTCCACGAAGGCGTCGCGCAGTGGCAGCACGGCGAAGCCGTAGTCGACGGGGGTGTTGCCCTGCGGGGCGAGCGCGGCGGTGCGCACCAGGTCGTGGGTCTGCCGCCGCCACCGCTCCCGCACCGACTGCGGCGGGAGGCCGGCCCGGTCGGCGACCAACCGGGCGGTGCGTTCGGCGATCCCGGCGTACGGCCCGCCCTGCGGCGGGACCCGGGGCGGGAGCAGGGGCGGGATCCGGAGCGCCGGCGGCCGCGCGGCCGGCTCCTGCGGCGGCACCCGCCGGGCGGCCGGGGCCGGTGCGGCGCCCGGGCCGGCCGGCACCGGGTCGGGCAGGCCGAGGGCGAGCGCCAGATAGCCGTCCACGGCGGCGAGGTGGCACAGCACCTCGGCCGGGCGCAGCCGCCCGGTGCCGCCGTGCCACGGCAGGTCCGCCACCTCCTGCCACTCCTCCGGGCCGAGGTCGCGCAGCAGCGCGTCGAGCTTGGCCGTCTCCGCGGTGTACGGCATGCCCCAGGCGGGGACGGGCAGTTCGGCCGGTCGGCGGGCCAGGCACCAGTCGAGCACCTGCTGGCGCAGCGAGTTGGGCTGGTCGAGCGGCTCGTCCAGGGCGAGCCAGCCCGCCGCCTCGCGCAGCCGGGCGGCCTCCTCGGCGCACTCCGGGCAGGTGCGCAGGTGCCGCTCCAGCTCGGCGGCGTCATGGCTCGGGCAGGCGCCGAGGGCCCAGGCGCCGAGCAGCGAGCGCAGGGCGTCGTGCTGCTCCTCGGTGGTGGGCTCGCTCCGCTCGCTCATGCGCCCCTGTCCCCGTCGTCCCTGTCGCCCGCGTCGTCCGTGTCTTCCCGGTCGTCCTCGCGGCCGTGCCGTTCGTCGTGGCGGGCGCGCTCCTCGGCCAGTTCGGTGGCCAGCAGTTCCAGGCCGAGCCGCATCCGCTGCTTGGCGGCCTGCTCGCTGATGCCGAGCAGCCGGGCCGTCTCCTGGTAGGTGCGGCCGTCGTAGTACGTCACCGCGATGGTCTCACGCAGGGGTTGGGGCAGGGAGTCCACCACGTACTGCATGCGCGCGGCGGTGGCCACGGCTCGGATCTCCGCCTCGGCCGCGCCCTCGCTGCCTCCCGGCCCGTCAAGTCCGCCGCCCGGGCCGCCCGGTACCCGCTCGGCGGCCCGCCGCGCCCGCAGCCGGTCGACCGCGCGGCGGTGGGTGAGCGCGCCGAGCCAGGAGCGCAGCGAGCCCTGGGCGGGGTCGAAGTCCTCGGGGTGCTCCCAGACCTGGGCGAATATCTCCCGGGTGAGCTGGGCGGCGGCGGCCTGGTCGGCGAGTATCCGCCCGGCCAGTCCGTGCACCATCGGCGCGAGCTGGTCGTAGATCTCGCCGAGCGCGGTCTCCTCGCCGCGGGCGAGGCGGCGTTGGAGCTGCTCGTCCCAGCGCGGCGCGCGGTCGGGGGTGGCCATCGGGAACCGACCCTCCTGCCCGGGTTTCGCTGGCGTACCCAACGGTATCTTGCGGCCGGTCGGCGGCGGGAGCATTCCCCGAAGAACGGAACCCGGGCCTGCGGATCGTCGCCCGGGTCGCCAGCCGGGTCGCCAGCCGGGTCGCCAGCCGGGTCGTCGCCCGGTTGTCGCTCGGACCGGCGGCCCGTGCGCGGGGCGGTCCTTGGAGGCCACTGTTCGAAGGCCGTTGGACATATGTCGCACGGGTGGTTCGCGAGTGGCGGGCCGGGTGCGCGGGGCGTCCGGAGGTAGGTTCGCCACTGCGGGACCGGCGGGTCGGCCCGGGCCGGACGAGTGCCGGTGCGAGGCTCGCGAGAGTGAACGGGACAGTATGCACTGAGCTGTCCCCCGATCGCTGGAATATGCCCGAAGCGCTTGCCGAGGTCCGTCCGCCCACTCATCCTGAGGCGTAATCGAGTCGCGGCCAGTGCGCGACGGACGAGTTGGCCCGGACGAGTTGGCCCGGACGGGACAGGTCGGGTGAGCGCCGGGCGGGAGCCCGGCCGAGGGCCCGGGTGGCACCGGGCGATGTGCGAGGGTTCGCCGGCTGGACGATCCGGCCCGATCGGGACGATGGCCGAACTGCGAGTGCGGGTGGTGGAGCGGTGCAGGTTCTTCAGGTACAGCTGGCGGTGCAGGCGGACCCCGCCGAGGTCGGCCGGGCCCGTCGGTGGGTGCGCTCGCGGCTGCTGAACCACGGGGTGGACCCGGACGCGCCGGTCGCCGAGACGGTGGTGCTGGTGGTCTCCGAGCTGGTGACCAACGCCGTGGTGCACACCGGGTGTCCGGCGGTGCTACGGCTCTGTCTGCCGGTGGAGGAGGACCAGGCGGGCGGCGAGCCGGCCGGCCCGCTGCGGGTGGAGGTCGCCGACGCGAGCCGGACGGCCCCCGCCCCGCGGCACGCCGGGGCGGACGAGAACGCCACCAACGGGCGCGGCCTGGAGCTGGTCGAGCTGCTCTGCGAGCGCTGGGGCTGGTTCCCGGACGGCTCGGGCAAGCGGGTGTGGTGCGAGATCGGTGCGGATGCCCGGCCGGCGGACCCGTTGGCGGGCGTGGACTGGGCGGCGCTGGCGCAGTAGCGGCAGCGGCAGCCCCGGGGCCCGCTCGGTTCGCTGCCGATCCCGCCGGTGATCGCCGGCGGAGATCACCGGCCGAAAGTTGACGCAACCATTCCGAATTTCGGACTACCCATTGACGTGACGTATCCGACTGATCACGCTTGGGTGCGGCTCTCCGTCAGTGAGGGGACGCCGAGGGGACGCCCGAACGCCGCCGCGGTGCTGTTGTCCAGGGGGACCACGCCAGCAGGGGGGCCGTGGATCGCCGGTCGCGGGCGCTCCTTGGCGAGTGCGGAGGGCGCGGCGCGGGTTCAGGGCCCGTGCGTCGCGATTGGATGGTGGCCGGCCGCGCCGTGCTCGGGGTGCACGCGGCCGGCTGCCATCCGACCCGCCGTCATCCGGCGGAGTTTTCCGGCCACTCGGCCGAGAGCCGCCCAGGGCACCTGAAGCCGCCCGGGGTCACCCGGGGACGGTGCGGAAGGTGCGCCGGTAGGCGCTCGGGGCGACGTCCAGCCGGTCGCGCAGTTGCAGCCGGAGCGAGGCGGCGGTGCCGAAACCGGACTCCCGGGCGACTTGGTCGATCGTCAGGTCGGTGCGCTCCAGCAGCTGCCGGGCCCGCTCGGTGCGCTGCACGGTGAGCCACTTCCCGGGGCTGGCGCCGGTCTCCTCGCGGAAGCGCCGGGTGAAGGTCCGCACGCTCATGCCCGCCCGGTCGGCGAGTTGGCGCAGCGCCAGCGGCTGGTCCAGGTGTTCCAGTGCCCACGCGCGGACGGCGGCGGTGCCGTGGCCGGTGGAGTCCACCGGGCTCGGGGCCTCGACGTACTGCTTCTGGCCGCCCTCGCGCCACGGCGGCACCAGGCAGCTGCGGGCCACCGCGTTGGCCACCGCGCTGCCGTGGTCGCGGCGGACCACGTGCAGGCACAGGTCCACCCCGGCGGCCACCCCGCCGGAGGTGAGGAGGTCTCCGTCGTCGGTGTAGAGCACGTCCGGGTCCAGCCGCACCTTCGGGTACAGCTCGGCGAAGCGCCGGGTGTAGCGCCAGTGGGTGGTGGCCGGGCGGCCGTCCAGCAGTCCGGCGGCGGCCAGCAGGAAGGAGCCGGTGCAGATCGACATCAGACGGGTGCCGGGCCGGATCCGGCGCAGTGCGGCGGCCAGTTCGGGGGTGAAGGCGGCGTCGACGGTGGCCGTGCTCGCGTCGGCGGAGGCCGGGATCACCACCGTGTCGGCCCGCTCCAGCAGTTCCGGCCCGTGGTCGACGCTGATCCGGAAGTCCGCGCTGGTGGCGACCGGCCGGCCGTCCAGCGTGCAGGTGGCGACCTCGTAGAGCGGCCGTCCGGCCGGGTCCTTGGCGCCGCCGAAGATGCGGGCGGGGATGCCGAGTTCGAAGGCGATCACGCCGTCGAGGGCGAGTACCGCGACCAGGTGGGCCATGCCGTTCCCCTTCGGTGGTGCGGCCGCCCGGGCCGGTCGGATCGGGTCGGCGGGTTGAGTCGGTCGGTCGGTCGGTTCGGTCGGTCGGTCCGGCCGGTTCGGGCCAGGGTACGCCGGGACCGTGGCCCGATTCTTGCGAAAGCTGTCATTCAGGCCACTCGTCGCGGCCGCGCCGCTTCGGGACACTCGTCCGCGTGACCGAACGCAACGCCTTCGCCCCCGCCCCCGCGCCCGCCCCCGAAGGACCCGTCCGCCCGGCCCGCCCGGCCCGCTTCCGGGTGCACTACGCCTGGGTGGTGGCCGGTGTCTCGCTGCTGGTCCTGCTCGGCTCGGCCGGCTTCCGGTCCACGCCCAGCCTGATGATGGACGCCCTGCACAACGAGTTCGGCTGGTCGCTCGGGACGATATCCATCGCCACCTCCGTCAACCTGACCCTCTACGGCCTCACCGCCCCCTTCGCCGCCGCCCTGATGGACCGTTTCGGCGTGCGCCTGGTGGTGGTCTGCGCGCTGCTGACTATCTCGGTCGGCTCCGGGCTCACCATGCTGATGCGCGAGCCCTGGCAACTGGTGCTCTGCTGGGGCGTGCTGGTGGGCCTGGGCAGCGGCTCGATGGCCGGCGCCTTCGCCACCACCATCACCGGCCGCTGGTTCCAGGCGCGCCAGGGCCTGGTCACCGGCGTGCTGACGGCCGCCGGGGCAGCGGGAAACCTGGTCTTCCTGCCGGTCGGCGCCTGGCTGGTCGAGCACCACGGCTGGCGCTCGGCGGTGATCGTGGTCTCGCTTGCGGCCAGCGCGGTCGCCGTCCCCGTCCTGCTGCTGATGCGCGAGCGGCCCGCCGACCTCGGCCTGCTCCCGTACGGAGCGACCGAGGAGCCCCCGGCGCCCGCCGCCGACGGCCGCGCCCTGACCCGCTCGCTGCGGGTGCTGCGGGACGCCGCCCGGAGCCGGGCGTTCTGGCTGCTGTCCGGCTCCTTCGCGATCTGCGGCGCCACCACCGCCGGCCTGGTCGGCACCCACTTCATCCCGGCCGCCCACGACCACGGCATGCCGGTGACCACCGCGGCCGGTCTGCTCGCCCTGATCGGCGTCTTCGACGTGATCGGCACCATCTTCAGCGGCTGGCTCACCGACCGGGTCGACTCCCGGATCCTGCTGGTCACCTACTACGGGCTGCGCGGGATCTCGCTGCTCCTGCTGCCGCAACTGCTCGCAGGCTCGCTGCAGCCGCCGATCCTGGCCTTCGTCATCTTCTACGGCCTGGACTGGGTGGCCACCGTGCCGCCGACCGTCGCGCTGTGCCGCCGGCACTTCGGCGGGGACGCCCCGATCGTCTTCGGCTGGGTGCTGGCCAGCCACCAGATCGGTGCGGCCGTCGTCGCCGGGCTGGCGGGCCTGGCCCGCGACGCGCTCGGGAACTACGACCTCACCTGGTACGGCGCCGGCGCCCTGTGCGTGGTCGCCGTCGGGCTCTGCCTGGCGCTGCGCACCAGCCGGCCGGACCGCCCCGTCGTCCCGGCCCTCCCGTAGGGCGGGCTCCCAGGGCGGGCTCCCAAGGCGGGTCGGGGGCCTGTCGGACCGGAGAGCTAGGCTCCGCAGCCATGGCGCTCATCTTCACCCTGGACCCGAAGCTCGACCCGGACCTGCGCACCGCCGTCGTCCGGCTGTGGGCCGACGTCACCAACGCCGGCGGCGCGGTCGGCTTCGTGGCGCCGGTGACGGAGGACGAGGTCTGGGACACCGCCGACCACCAGTTCGCCGGGGTCGCGCCGGACGGCCCGGACCGGCTGCTGGTCGCCCACGAGAGTGACACCGGCCGGCTCGTCGGTGTCCTCTTCTTCGAGTCGATGCGGTTCGGCCTGATGGAGCACTGGCGGATGCTCAAGCGGGTCATGGTGCACCCCGACTGCCAGGGCCGCGGCCACGGCGTCCGGCTGCTCGCCGAGGCCGAGCGGATAGCCCGGGAGTGGGGCCTGGAGAGCCTGCGGCTGACCGCGCGCGGCGGCCAGGGCCTGGAGCGTTTCTACGCCCGCTGCGGCTACCGGGAGGTCGGCCGGGTGCCGGCCGCGGTCCGGGTCGCCCCCGGGGACGACCGCGACGAGATCACCATGTGGCTCGACCTGCGCTGATCCGCAGGACGGCCGGGCGGCGGCGGGCGGGGGGACGGGCGCCCCCTTCCCCGCGCCGCCCGTCAGGCATGCTTCACTGGGAGACCGGCCCCCGCCCAGACCAGTGAAAAGGATGTGTCCCGTGAGCAGCACCGGCCAGGAGAAGTCGCACGCCACGCTCCGCTACACCTCCCTGCGGGTCAGCATCTTCCTCGGCTGCCTGCTGGTCGCCCTGCTGCTCGGGCACTTCAAGATCATCCCGGTCAGCGGCCAGGCCGGAGTGATCTTCCTGTTCCTGCTGGCCGCGATCGCGTCCGCGCCGCTCAGCTACGTGCTGCTGAGTCGTCAGCGCGACGACATGTCCGCCCAGATCACCACCAAGGTCTCCGGCCTGCGCAGCCGTACCGCCGAGCGGATCGCCGCGCAGAACGCCGAGGAGGACGCCGCCGACGAGGCGGCCCGGTCGGCCGCCGTCCGGCAGAGCTGACCCCGGCCGGACCCGCAGCCGCAGCCGCCGTGCCCGACTCCGCCGCCTCGGACGCCTCCGCTTCCGACCCCGACCCCGCTTCCGCTTCTGCGGCTTCCGAGCCCGGACCGGCCGACCCGCCGTCCGGGCCGTCCGCGTCGCTCGGGCCGTCCGCGTCGCTCGGGTCGTCCGTCGGGGAGGAGGCCGGGACCTGGCCGGCCCCGGTGCGCCGGCCCACCGGCCGGGACGTGGCCAGGCTCGCCGGGGTCTCCCAGGCCACCGTCTCGCTGGTCTTCTCCGGTGCCGAGGCCGGCCGCCGGGTCTCCGACGCCACCCGGGAGCGGGTCCGGGAGGCCGCCCGCAGCCTCGGCTACCGCCCGCAGGCGGCCGGCCGGCAGCTGCGGCTCGGCCGTAGCGGGATGATCCTCCTGGCGGTGCCGAACATCCTCGGCCCGTTCTTCGGCCGGGTGCTGGAGGGCGTCCACGAGGAGGCCGGCCGGCACGGCCTGGCGGTCGTGGTCAGCTCCGGCTGGGGGAGCGCCACCCTCGCGGAGGCCGCCACCACCAGCCGCTTCGACGGCCTGCTGATCTGCTCCCCGGACGACAGCCAGCTCGGCGAGCTGCCCGCCGACACCCCCGTCGTCTTCCTCGACGCCGACCCGGGCACCGACCGGGCCCGGCCGACCGTCGAACTCGACGTGGCGGGCGGGATGCGCGCCGCCGTCGAGCACCTGGCCGGGCTCGGCCACCGCCGGATCGGGCGGCTGCGCTCCACCCACTCCGCGTACACGTTCCGGGTGAGGCAGGCCGCGTTCGAGCAGGTCGCCGCCGAACTCGACCTGGAGGTCGTGGAGTTGGGCGTGAGCCTGAACGAGGGCCAGCCGGCCGCGCGGAGCGTGGCGCACCGCCTGCTGGAGCGCCCGGACCGTCCGCGCGCGGTGATCTGCGACGACGACGTGGTCGCCTCCGGGGTGTACCAGGCCGCCGCCGAGCTGGGGCTGAGGGTGCCGGCCGACCTGTCGGTGGTCGGCATGGACAACGTCGCGGTGGCCGCGCTGCTGGCCCCGCCGCTGACCACCGTCGACCTGCCCGGCGAGGAGCTGGGCCGGGTCGGCGCGGCGGCGCTTGCGGGCCTGCTGCGCGGCGAGCGGGCGGCGCCCGTCCCGCCGCTGGCCACCTCGCTGGTGCTGCGCTCCTCCACCGCGCCGGCGGCCGGCGCGCCGGGGCGGGGAGCGAAGCCGTAGGCAGGAGCAGGGGAGGACGAAAGACCGCGCCCGCCGGCCAGACCCCGGTGGGCGCGGTCGTCTGTGGGGGGCCTCAGCCCACCGGCACCGGTCGCATCGACGGCGCCGGCGGCACCGGGTGGAACCAGCGGCGGGCGCCGAACAGCAGCAGGGCGCCGAGCGCGATCCCGCCCGCCGCGCACAGCGCCACCGGCCGCAGCGAGTCCTCGGCCAGGTTGCCGGACACCGCGTAGCCGAGCGAGTTGCCCGTCGCGAACAGCGTCACCAGCCAGGCGAACGCCTCGGTCACCGTCCCGGTCGGCGCCAGCTCGGCGACCAGCACGAACGCCGCCGCCAGCAGCGGCGCCAGCCCGATCCCGGAGAGGAAGGCCAGCGCGGCCATCGGGTACGGCCCGGGCAGCAGCACCAGCGGCAGGTAGGACGCGGCCATCGCGAGCGCCATGACCCAGGTGCGGGTGGCCGTGCTGCTGCGCCACTTCACCGCGCCGTAGGCGAGCGCGCCGAGCAGGCCGCCGAGCGCCGCCAGCGCCAGCAGGGTGCCCGCGCCGCCGGGCAGGGCGTCGGCGTGGTGCTCGGCGTAGGCGATGAACAGCACGTTCTGCGCGCCGACCGCCCAGCCGGCCCCGGCCAGTCCGACCAGCAGCAGCACCAGGCCGGGGGAGCGCAGCGGGCCGAGCAGTCCGGCGGAGTGCGCGCGGGCCGGGGCGCGCCAGGCCCGGGCCGGGGCGGTGGTGGCCACGATCAGCGCGCCGGCCAGCCCCAGTCCGGCGGCCATCCAGAGCGCGGCGACCGGGCTGAACAGGCCGGCGATCCCGGCGACGGCCAGCGGGCCGGCCACGTAGAGGATCTGCTGGGAGGCGGAGTCGAAGGCGTAGGCGGTGTCGAGCTGCTCCTCCTCCACCACGTCCGGCCAGAGCGAGCGCAGGCAGGGTTCGAGCGGGGGCATGGCGAGCCCGGCGATCGCGGCACCGAGCGGAGCGGCGATCTCGGAGCCGGGGGCGAGGGCGAGCAGCGCGTACCCGCCGCCGGCGAGCACGGCGGAGGCGAGCAGGACGCGGGGCTGCCCGGTGCGGTCCACGATCCGCCCGAGCACCGGCCCGCCGACGGCGGCGGAGATCGCGTAGGCGGCGGTGGCCAGTCCGATCCGCCCGTACGGCGCGCCGGCCTCGCGCAGGGCGAGGGCGATCACCAGGGCGGTCATGCCGGCGGGCAGGCGGCCGAGCAGGGTGCCGAGGAGCAGGCGGCTGACATGGGGGGCGCGGAGCAGGGCGAGGTAGCCCATCGGGCGTCTTCTCCGGTCTGGGCAGGCGAGGGCGGGGACGCCGTCAAAGTTATACGTATAACCGCTCAGCGGTCAATCGAGCCGGTGGGGATGATCTGATGGTGCGTCAGCTTCGTTCGTGTCCGGATCTCATCCCAACCTCAAACAACTACTTTGAACATCTCAAACCTTTGCTGCTAATGTGTCGGCCATGACCACCTCAGACGCATCGCGGAAGCACGGCCGGGGCTCGCTGCCCGGTGCCGCCCGCCCGTGCGCTCTGACCGGTGCTGTGGACAGCCCGCGCCGTTGTCGCGCCATGAGCTGTATCCCGGCGGCACGCCCCTGACCGGGGGCCGGGACCTCCCCGCCCGGCCCGCGCGCCGTGCCGCCTCCTCCGCCACACCCCACCGTCAGCAACGCCCTCCCCCGGAGCCGCACCGTCATGTCCACAGCGCCCGAGGCGACCCCGTCGCCGTCCGTGCTCGCGAGAATCCGCAAGACCCCGTTCTGGGTCCAGATCGTCGGCGGCCTGCTGCTCGGCGTCGGCCTGGGCTACCTGGCCCGCGCCGCCGACATCTCCTGGCTGGCCACCACCCTGGAGACCATCGGCAAGATCTTCGTCCAGCTGCTCAAGCTGGCCGTCCCGCCGCTGGTGTTCACCGCGATCGTGGTGAGCGTCGCCAACCTGCGCAACGTCACCAACGCGGCCCGCCTGGCCACCCGCACGCTGCTCTGGTTCATGATCACCTCGCTGATCGCGGTGGCCGTCGGCCTGGGCCTGGGCCTGCTGACCAACCCCGGCCAGGGCACCAACCTCAAGACCGACGGCCTCAAGGCGCTCGACTCCAAGGGCACCTGGATCGACTTCCTGACCGGGATCTTCCCGACCAACATCGTCGACGCCTTCGCCAAGGTGAACGTGCTGCAGATCGTCTTCATGGCGGTCGTGGTCGGCGCGGCGATCATCAAGCTCGGCAGCAAGGCCGAGCCGGTCCTCAAGCTCAGCGAGTCCGTCCTGGAGCTGACCCAGACCGCCCTGTGGTGGGTCATCCGGCTCTCCCCGCTCGGCACCCTCGGCCTGATCGGCAAGTCCGTCGCCAAGTACGGCTGGGACCTGCTCAAGCCCTTCGCCACGCTGACCCTCGACATCTACGTCGGCTGCGCGCTGGTGCTCTTCGTCGTCTACTCGCTGCTGCTGAAGTTCGCCGCCGGCCTGAACCCGGTCAACTTCTTCAAGGGCGCCTGGCCCGCCATCCAGCTGGCCTTCGTCTCGCGCTCCTCGGTCGGCACCCTGCCGGTCACCCGCCGCGTCACCGAGCGCCTCGGCGTCCCCAGCGAGTACGCGTCCTTCTCCGTGCCGTTCGGCGCCACCACCAAGATGGACGGCTGCGCCTCGATCTACCCGGCGATCGCCGCGATCTTCGTCGCCCAGGTCTACAACATCGACCTCGGTATCCGGGACTACCTGCTGATCGCCTTCGTCTCGGTCGTCGGCTCGGCCGCCACCGCGGGCCTCACCGGTGCGATCATCATGCTGACGCTCACCCTCTCCACCCTGGGCCTGCCCCTGGAGGGCGTCGGCCTGCTGCTCGCCATCGACCCGATCCTCGACATGATGCGCACCGCGACGAACGTCGCGGGCCAGGTGCTGGTGCCGGTCCTGGTGGCCTCGCGGGAGAAGATCCTCGACGTCGCCGCCTACAACCGCCCCTCCGGCGACCTGTACGAGGACGCGCCGTCGGCCGTCGTCCCGGCGCAGGCGGACAAGGCGGCCCCGGTAGCTGCCTGATCCCGGCCGGCTCGGCGACAAGGGCCCGCCTCCGCACCGTTCCCCGGTGCGGAGGCGGGCCCTTGTGCGTGCCGCGGGGGCGCGGGTGCGTGCGCTGCTTCCCGGGGCGGTGGCCGGGAGGAGAGGCCGGGGAAAAGGCACGGGGAAAAGGCAGGGGGCCCGCCGGTCGGGCGGGCCCCCTTGGGTGTTGCTCTTGTGCTCATGGTGACGGCTGTCGGGAGCCGCCGACGGACCCGCTGGGGTCCCGAGCGATCAGAACATCAGAGGATGGTCAGATGGGGGTGACGTTCTCCGCCTGCGGGCCCTTCGGGCCCTGGGTGACGTCAAAGTTCACCGCCTGGTTCTCCTCCAGCGAGCGGAAGCCGCTCGCGTTGATGGCGGAGTAGTGGACGAAGACGTCGGGGCCGCCGCCCTCCTGGGCGATGAAGCCGAAGCCCTTCTCAGCGTTGAACCACTTGACGGTTCCCGTGGCCATGCCGTTCTCCTTGCGAGGGACGTGTCGGGGCCACACCGTGTGGCACCCGGTCCGCTGCGCTGATCGCCCTGCCTCCGGACGAGTCCGAAGTTTTTCGATATTGCTGAAAAACTACAAAAAGCCCGCGGTTACATGCTCCGCAGGCTTCAAGTACTGCAAGGGGAATCAAACTGCAACTGAGGGCAACGCTAGCATGCGGTCGCTGTGACGACCAGGGGTGAACTGCGGCCCCCACGGCGCGTGTCGTAGGGCCCCGCAGGGGCGTCCCGCAGGCCTCGCGAGCGCGTGTCGGGTGCCCGGTGCAAGCCTCTGTGAACAGCAGGCATACGCTGCGGGAAAGCGCACGAACAGTACAAGGGAGCGGCGCAGTGGCAGCACCGGACGGACAATCGCGGGAGCCCCAGGAACACACCCCGGTCAGGCCTCGCGTCGGCCACATCCAGTTCCTGAACTGCGTCCCCCTCTACTGGGGCCTCGCCAGGACCGGCAACCTGCTGGACCTCGACCTCACCAAGGACACCCCGGAGAAGCTGAGCGACCAGCTCGTCGACGGCTCGCTGGACATCGGTCCGATCACCTGCGTGGAGTACCTGCGCAACGCCGACGACCTCCTGGTCCTGCCCGACATCGCGGTCGGCAGCGACGGCCCGGTGATGTCCTGCCTCATCGTCAGCAAGGTGCCGCTCGCCGACCTGGACGGCCGCCGCGTCGCCCTCGGCTCCACCAGCCGCACCTCCGTCCGGCTCGCCCGGCTGCTGCTGGAGGAACGCGAGGGCGTCCGCCCCGACTACTTCAGCTGCCCGCCCGACCTCAGCTCGATGCTCGCCGAGGCCGACGCCGCCGTCCTGATCGGCGACCCGGCGCTGCGCGCCTACCTCGGCCAGGCCGCCGACCTCGGACTGACCGTCCACGACCTCGGCGAGATGTGGAAGGAGTGGACCGGCCTGCCGTTCGTCTTCGCCGTCTGGGCCGTGCGCCGCGAGTTCGCCGAGCGCCGTCCGGAACTGACCGCGGCCGTGCACCGGGCCTTCCTGGAGTCCCGCGACCTCTCACTGGTCGAGGCCGCCAAGGTCGCCGAACAGGCCGCCCGCTGGGAGGCCTTCGGCGCGGACGTGCTGGAGCGGTACTTCAGCGAGGCCCTCGACTTCTCGCTCGGCGAGCGGCAGCTGGCCGGCGTCGCCGAGTTCGCCCGCCGGGTCGCGCACGACAGCGGCTTCGCGTCGGACGTCGCGGTGCGGCTGCTGGAGCCGGCGGCGCTGCCGGTCGGCTGAGCACGGTGGTCGGTTGAGCGCGGTGGTCGATTGAGCGCGGTGGTCGACGGGCAGCGGGCTGATGCGGACGCTCGAAAGGCCTGGCGTAGGCTGGTTCGGCCGTACCCGGACGCCTGCCGTCCGGGGGGCGGCAGCGCCGAGAACTGCAGTATCCGAGAGAGAGAAGGCGGCCAGGTGACCGAGCTCGCAGCGACCACCCTCGATGCGCCCAGCACCGATTTGCAGGCCGTGCTCGACCGGGCCGCCGGCGGTGGCCGGATCACCCCGGAGGAGGCGCTGGAGCTGTACCGCTCGGCGCCGCTGCACGCGCTCGGCTCCGCCGCCGACGCGGTGCGCCGCCGCCGCTACGCCGGTACCGAGCACATCGCGACGTACATCATCGAGCGCAACATCAACTACACCAACGTCTGCGTGACGGCGTGCAAGTTCTGCGCCTTCTACGTGCCGCCGAAGAGCGACAAGGGCTGGTCCCGCGAGCTCGACGAGATCCTGCGCCGCTGCGCCGAGACCGTCGAACTGGGCGGCACCCAGATCATGTTCCAGGGCGGCCACCACCCGGACTACGGCGTGGAGTACTACGAGCGCGCGTTCTCGGCCATCAAGGCCGACTTCCCGCAGCTGGTGATCCACTCCCTGGGCGCCTCCGAGGTCGACCACATGGCCCGGATCTCGGGCGTCTCGATCGAGGAGGCCATCACCCGGATCCACCGGGCCGGCCTGGACTCCTTCGCCGGCGCCGGCGCCGAGCTGCTGCCCGCGCGGCCGCGCAAGGCGATCGCCCCGCTCAAGGAGTCCGGCGAGCGCTGGCTGGAGATCATGGAGGCCGCGCACGGCCTCGGCGTGGAGTCCACCTCCACCATGCTGATGGGCACCGGCGAGACCAACGCCGAGCGGATCGAGCACCTGCGGATGATCCGCGACGTGCAGGACCGCACCGGCGGCTTCCGGGCCTTCATCCCCTACACCTACCAGCCGCAGAACAACCACCTGAAGGGCTCGACGCAGGCCACCGTCTTCGAGTACCTGCGGATGATCGCGATCGCCCGCCTGTTCCTCGACAACGTCGCCCACATCCAGGGCTCCTGGCTCACCACCGGCAAGGAGGCCGGCCAGCTGTCGCTGCACTACGGTGCGGACGACCTCGGCTCGGTCATGCTGGAGGAGAACGTCGTCTCGGCGGCCGGTGCCAAGCACCGCTCCAACCTCACCGAGCTGATCCACCTCATCCGGGCCGCCGACCGCGTCCCGGCGCAGCGCGCGACCACGTACGAGCACCTGCGGGTGCTGGACGACCCGGCCAACGACCCGGTGGACCCGCGGGTCGCCTCGCACATCGCCTCCACGGCGATCGAGGGCGGCACCGCGCACCCCGAGCTGAAGATCCTGGACAACTGAGGCCCGGGGCACCGTCGTGCTGACCCTGCACCGGGCGGCCCTGGTGCTGCCCGACCCGGCCGACCCCACCGCCCCGTCCCTCCCGGACGGGGCGGTGCTGGTGCGCGGTGACCGCGTCGAGGCCGTCGGACCGTACCGGGAACTGGCCGCCGCGCACCCGGGGGCGCGACTGCGGGACTGGGGCGCCGCGGTGCTCACACCGGGGCTGCGCAACCCGTACGGGCACCGGCTGCTGGAACACGCCTACCACCCGGACCCGCGCGAGGAGATCGGCGTCGAGCCGGTCGCGGACGGGCTGACGGGCTCCGTCGACGAGGGGCGCTGCGGCGCGAGCGCCCGGCGCGGGCTGCAACGGATGCTCGGGTTCGGGGTGACGGCGGTGGCCGGGCCGTTCGAGCGGGCCGCGGTGCGCACGGCCGTGGCGCGCTCCGGGCTGGTCGCGCTGCCGGGCGCCCCGGACGCGACGGCCCCGGCGGACGGCCCGCTGGACCCGCTGTCGGTGCTGCCGCTCGCGGCGGCCGTGCACGGCCGGGTGGCGGCGGGCGGCCGGGCCGACTTCGCGGTGTTCCCGGCCGTTGGGGAGGGCTTCGCCCAGCCATCGCCGGGCGGTTGCCTGGCCGCGGTGCTGGGCGGGCGGTTGGTGTACCGGCGGCGCTGAACGGGGCCGGGAACCGGACGACGTACTCGCCGGTAGTCGGACTTCCTTGCGGCGTACGGCACTTCCTTCGTGTGCCGCCGAACTCCACTGTCCACCCTGCGGGGTGATTCCCCCTTCGCCGTGACCTGAGGGCCCGCCAGCGGATACGATCCCGGACAGCTCACTCCGTACCCTCACCACCTACCGCCCGTGCCCGCGGGTGGCGGGGCCGTGTCCCAGGCCCCGAAGGCAAGCCAGGACAGGAACCATGCGATCCGCGACCGTCCCCCCGCCGCGATCCCCGCGGTTGGGCCGTGGTTGGTACCTCGCCGCCGTGCTCAGCGCCGTGCTGGCCGTCGGCATGTGCCTGCTCGGCTGGCGCCAGGCCGACCAGGCCGACCGGATCGGCGCCCACCCCGTGAGAGTCGAAGGCGTCGTCACCCAGCTCCCCACCGGCGGCGGCTCCTACAGTGCCGTCAGCTACCGGGCGTCCGGCCAGTCGCACACCGCGGCCGCGCTGCCGCTCGCCGACGGCGCCAGGATCGGCGACCCGATCTGCCTGGAGCACGCCGCCGACGACCCGGGCGCGGTGCGGATCTGCGGCGACACCTACCCGCAGCCGGTCGGCGTCGGCCTGGCCCGGTTCAGCGTGCCGGTCGCGGTCGGGATGTTCGTGATCTGCGTGCTGCGCATCCGGCGGCACCGGCGGGCGCTCGCGGTCCGCGCCGGGCAGGGCCGGCTGGCCACCACCGTCGCACTGGCGACCGGGGCGCTGGCCGACGGGATGCCCGCGATAACCCACGGCAAGCGCTCCCGGCGCCGGCGGCGCGCGAGCGGGCGGCGCGCGCAGCACTGACGGGGCGCGCGGCACCGGTGGGGCCGGGCGGGGGCGCTGGACGGCGGGGGCGTGCGGCGGGTGCGGACGCCCCGCGGCGTGCCCCGTTGGTCGGGGTGTCGGCGCCAGGGTGAACAATGGGGGCGTGACCCGAGCCTCTCTGGACAAGCAGCCGCACGAAGTCGCCGCCATGTTCGACGACGTCGCGGCCAAGTACGACCGCACCAACGACGTGCTGTCCCTCGGCCAGGCCCGCGCCTGGCGCCGGGCGGTGGCCGAGGCGGTGGACGCCGGACCGGGGGACCTCGTGCTCGACCTCGGAGCCGGCACCGGCACCTCCTCGCTGCCCTTCGCCGAGGCCGGCGCGCAGGTCGTCCCCTGCGACTTCTCCGTCGGCATGCTCGTCGAGGGCAAGCGCCGCCACCCCGAGCTGCCGCTCACCGCCGGCGACGCCACCCGGCTGCCGTTCGCGGACGGCACCTTCGACTCGGTGACGATCTCCTTCGCGCTGCGCAACGTCCAGGACACCGACGCGGCGCTGCGCGAGATGCAGCGCGTCACCAAGCCCGGCGGCAAGCTGGTGATCTGCGAGTTCTCCACCCCGACCTGGACGCCGTTCCGGACGGTCTACACCGAGTACCTGATGCGCGCCCTGCCGCCGGTCGCCACCGCGGTCAGCAGCAACCCGGACGCGTACGTGTACCTCGCCGAGTCCATCCGCTCCTGGCCCGACCAGCCCGAGCTGGCGGCCCGGCTGCAGGAGAGCGGCTGGTCCAAGGTCGCCTGGCGCAACCTCACCGGCGGCATCGTCGCGCTGCACCGGGCGTACAAGCTCGGGTAGCCGTTGCACCGGCGGGGTGGGGGCGTGGTCGTTTCCGGCGGCGGGGACGGAACTAGACTGCCGGAGACAGAAGCCGCCGTCCCCACAGCCGCAGCTCCAGGAGAGTGTCCACCGTGTCCGAGACCGCAGCCGATCTGACGAAGCCGGACAGCCCGGTCGAGAGCACGGCCGACGTCATCGTGGTCGGCGCGGGTCCGGCCGGCTCCACCACCGCGTACTACCTCGCCCAGGCCGGGCTGGACGTGCTGCTGCTGGAGAAGACCGCGTTCCCGCGCGAGAAGGTCTGCGGCGACGGCCTCACCCCCCGCGCCACCAAGCAGCTGGTGGACATGGGCATCGACGTCTCCACCGAGAACGGCTGGCTGCACAACAAGGGCCTGCGCATCATCGGCGGCGGCGTCCGGCTGGAGCTGGACTGGCCCGAGCTGTCCGCCTTCCCCGACTACGGCCTGGTCCGCAAGCGCGCCGACTTCGACGAGCTGCTGGTCCGTCAGGCCGAGAAGGCCGGCGCCCGGCTCTACGAGCGCTGCAACGTCAGCGGGCCCGTCCTGGACGAGCGCACCGGCCGGATCGTCGGCGTCACCGCCAAGCTCGGCGACGAGAAGCGGCCGGTCACCTTCCGCGCCCCGCTGGTGGTCGCCGCCGACGGCAACTCCACCCGGCTCTCGCTCGCCATGGGCCTGCACCGCCGCGAGGACCGCCCGATGGGCGTCGCCTACCGGACGTACTTCACCTCGCCGCGCCACGACGACGACTACCTGGAGTCCTGGCTGGAGCTGTGGGACACCCGCGGCGGCCAGCGCAAGCAGCTGCCCGGGTACGGCTGGGTCTTCGGCATGGGCGACGGCACCTCCAACGTCGGCCTCGGCATCCTCAACTCCTCGCCCGCGTTCGGCGAACTCGACTGGCGCGAGGTGCTCAAGGCCTGGTGCGCCGGCATGCCGGAGGAGTGGGGCTACACCCCCGAGAACATGACCGACCCGATCCGCGGCGCCGCGCTGCCGATGGCCTTCAACCGGCAGCCGCACTACACCCGCGGCCTGCTGCTCGTCGGCGACGCGGGCGGCATGGTCAACCCGTTCAACGGCGAGGGCATCGCCTACGCGATGGAATCCGGCCAGATCGCCGCCGGCGTCATCGTCCAGGCCCACGCCCGGGTCACCGAGACCGGGCGCGAGCGCGCTCTGCAGGGCTACCCGCGCGTCCTCAAGGACGTCTACGGCGGCTACTACACGATGGGCCGCGCCTTCGTGAAGCTCATCGGCAACCCCAAGGTGATGCAGCTCGCCACCCAGCGCGGCCTCACCCACCCGATGCTGATGCGCTTCACCCTCAAGATGCTCGCCAACCTCACCGACCCGCAGGGCGGCGACGCGATGGACCGCATCATCAACGGCCTCGCGAAGGTCGCGCCCAACGCGTAGCGGGCCCGGGGCCTTCTCCCGGCCCCCTCGGTCCACCCGGCCCCCCGGTCCCTTCCAGGACCTCAGGGCGTCTCCTCCGCCGTCTTCCGCTCCCCGTCCGCCGGGCGGCGGGAGGCGGCGGAGCGCTGTTCGACGTAGGCGAGGCGGTCGGCGAAGACCCGGGCCGCGTCGGGGGTGAGCGTCCGGAGGGCGACGAGGGCGGTGAAGACGACGTCGCAGAGCTCGTGCTGGACGTCCTCCCAGCTGTGGGTGACGCCCTTGCGCGGGTTCTGGCCGGTGGCGCCGATCACCGCGGCGCCGACCTCGCCGACCTCCTCGGAGAGCTTGAGGATCCGCAGCAGGCGCTCCTCCCGGGGCGACTGCGTGCCCTGCTCGTCGAGCCACGCGACGAGGTGGTCCACGCTCTCCCAGATCCGGCTGTCCATGCGCGCTGCTCCCGTGCGGTGTCGTTGGTGCTGCCACCGTACGGGAGGCGCCGCGGACGCACGGGAACAGCGTGGGGGCGGGGGGTGAGGGGCGGGCTCCCGGTCAGCGGGTGCTGATCTTCACGTGGCGGATGTTCACGGGGAGGGTGGGGAAGCCGTCGCCGGGGTTGTTCTGGTCGTCCTCGCCGCCCGCGGCGATCTTCTGCAGGACGTCCAGGCCCGCCGTGATCCGGCCGAACGGGGTGTAGGCGGGGGAGAGCTTGGTGTCCTTCCAGACGAAGAAGAACTGGCTGCCGTTGGTGTTCGGACCGGCGTTGGCCATCGCCACGGTGCCGGCCGGGTAGGTGGCGCCGGTCAGGTTCTCGTCCGGGAAGGAGTAGCCGGGCCCGCCGCTGCCCGTTCCGGTCGGGTCGCCGCACTGCAGGACGTAGAGCCGCTGGGTGGTGAGGCGGTGGCAGTGGCTGCGGTCGAAGTAGTCGTGCTCGGCGAGGAAGCGGAACGAGAAGGTGGTGCAGGGCGCCTTGTCGGTCAGCGCCTGGAAGGTGATCGCGCCCTGGCTGGTGCGCAGGGTGGCGCGGTAGGGCTGGGCGGCCTTCTCGGCGTCGAAGACGGGGATGCCCTTGAAGTTGTCGGCCGGCACCGCGGGCGTGTAGGCGCAGGCGGGCGCGGGCGGCGGGGTGTCCGCGACGGCGGTGCCGGTGCTCGCCGTGAGCGGGAGCACGGTGGCGACGGCGAGCAGGGCCCAGGGTGCGCGCTTCACGTGACGGGCCTTCCGGAGGGTGGTGGACGGCGGGGTTGGCATGGCGCCATCATCCACGCCGGGGCGGCGATCCGGTAGGGGTCGGTAGGGGCCGTCGGGTTTCAGGCACCGTCGGGCGGGTGGAGGGTCAGGAGGGCTCCGGGGGAACGGGGTTGGCCCGGGGTGCGGAGGTGAACAGCCCGGCGCGGGCGGCCAGCGCGGCGGCGTCGGCGGCCCGCTCGGCGGTGTGGGCGTCCAGCGGCTCGCCGGTGACGAACAGCCGGTAGTAGAGCGGGGCGGTGGCGGCCCGGACCACCTCGGCGCCGTCCGTTCCGGTGGGCAACTCGCCCCGGGCGACGGCTCGTTCGGCGACCTCGGCGGCCTGGCGGTGGCGGGAGGCGAAGAAGGCGCGCAGGGCGGTCGCGCCGGTGTCGGAGCGCTGGGCGGCGAAGATCAGCGCGGTGGGGGTGGCCCCCAGGTCGGGATCGGTGAAGACGGTGAACACCTCCCGGGTGATCAGCCGCAGGTCCTCGCGGAGGTCGCCGGTGTCGGGCAACGGCCAGGGCTGGTCGGCCGAGGCGGTCAGGGCGTCCGCGACCAGGCCGTCCACTCCGCCCCACCGCCGGTACAGCGTCGCCTTGTGGACGCCGGAGCGGCTCGCGACCGCCTCGACGGTGAGGCCGTCGTACCCCTTCTCGGCGACCTCGGCGAGCGTGGCGGCGACCACCCCCTCCCGGACCCGGGCGCTGCGACCGCCGGGGCGGGGGGTCGGGGTGCGGGGCTCGGGGTGGGTCGTTTCGGGGTGGGTCGTCGCGGGCTGTGCGGTGGTGGCGGGGTGGGTCGTCGCGGGCTGTGCGGTGGTTGCGGGGTGGGTCGTTTCGGGGTGGGTCGGCTCCGGGGCGTTGTCGTTCAAAGTCGACTCCAGTCGCGTTAAGGCTTGCTGTGGTGTGGCGGCCGTGCCATGCTCATCGTAATGCGACGTTGGTCGCGTTACGAGAGGAGTCTGCGTGACCGCCACCGCCATTCCCGACCCCACTGCCCTGCACCCGCTCGCCGGCCACGACCGGGTCGTCCTGCTGCGCCCGCTCGTCACCGACCCGCGGATCGAGGTCGGCGAGTACACCTACTTCGACGACCCCGAAGGGGCCACCCGCTTCGAGGAGCGCAACGTCCTCTACGCCTACGGACCCGAGCGGCTGGTGATCGGAAAGTACTGCGCGATCGCCACCGGGGCCCGCTTCCTGATGGCCGGCGCCGCCCACCCGACCATCGGCGTGTCCACCTTCCCGTTCACGATGTTCGGCGGCGAGTGGACCGAGCGGACCCTCGACCTCGTCACCGGCCTGCCCAGCCGGGGCGACACCGTGATCGGCAACGACGTCTGGTTCGGCTTCGGCGCCACCGTCCTGCCCGGCGTCCGGATCGGCGACGGCGCGATCGTCGCGGCCGGTGCGATGGTCACCGCCGACGTCGAGCCGTACACCATCGTCGGCGGCAACCCCGCCCGCCCGATCCGGCGCCGCTTCGAGGGCGCCGACGTCGAGCGACTGCTCCGTGCGGCCTGGTGGAACTGGCCGGTCGAGCTCGTCACCGAGCACGTCCGCGCCATCATGTCCGGGACCCCGGCCGACATCGAGGAGATCGCCGCGGCGAACGGCCTGCTCGCCCGCTGACCTGCCGGGCCTGGGAAGGACGTCGGCCCCGGGGTCGCTGGAGCCCGCCGGAGATCCGGTGAGTTGCGGCAGGGCGTTGATCACGGGTGCGCCGGTGCGGGAGGATGGCGTCCCGCTGCTCCATGCTCCGCCCCGTCGATAGCTGCGCCCTCCGCCCAGCTCCAGGGTCCGTCCGACGCCGTACGGTACTCGCGCCCCGCCGGTTCCGTTCGCTCGGAGGGATCTGACTCATGCGCGCCTCCCAGTCCGTGTCTTCGTCCTCATCGGCCTTTCGCGACCTGCCGGTTCTCCTGGTGGCGGTGGTGTGGGGGTCGAGCTTCCTCGCCGTCCAGCGGGTGGCGGAGCCCGGGACGGCCGTGGCGATGCTGGTCCTGCGGTTCGGGCTGGTGCTGCCGCTGCTCGGGATGGTCGCCTGGCCGGCGCTACGGAGGCTGAGCCGCGCCGAGTGGCTGGGCGGCGGCGCACTGGGGCTGGTGCTCAGCGGGATCTTCCTGCTGGAGACGTACGGTGCCGTGCACACCTCCGCCACCAATGCCGGGCTGATCATCAGCCTCGCGATGGTGCTCACCCCGCTCGGCGAGAGCGTCCTCAGCCGGACGGCGCCGCCGCGCGCCTTCCTCGCGGCCGCCGCGCTGGCCGTGCTCGGCGTCGCGCTGCTCACCGGGGACGGCGGGCTGCGCCCGCCTTCGCCCGGCGACCTGCTGGTGCTGGGCGCCGCCCTGGTGCGCTCGGCCTTCGTCCTGGCGACGGCCCGCGCCCGCGCCGTCCGCGGAACCGACATGCTGGCCCTGACCTGGGTCCAACTCGCCGTCGCGACAGCCGTGTTCGCGGCCGTCGCGCCGGCCGTAGGGCCGTCGCCGTGGGCCGTCGCCCGCTCGTACGGGCCCGGCCAGTGGGCCTGGTTGCTGCACCTGTCCCTGTTGTGCACGCTGTTCGCCTTCTTCGTTCAGATGTGGGCTGTCCGCGCCACCTCGCCGTCCCGGGTGAGTCTGTTGCTCGGCACCGAACCGCTGTGGGCCGCCGTCTTCGGCATCACCATCGCGGGGAACCGGATGGGTCCGCTCGCCCTGGTCGGCGGAGCCCTGGTCATGGTCGCCACCGAGTGGGGCCGCCGCACCGCTCCCGCCTCCGTCCCCGCTCCCGCTCCCGTCCGGCGCGGGGAGTCCGAAGCCGTCGAGTCCGAAGCCGTCGAGTCCGAGGCCGCTGGATCTGTTGTCGCCGAGTCCACGACCGGGGTCGGGGAGCGGGGCCCGGAGCCGGCCCCGGTGTGATCCGCTGTGGTGGTCACCGGCGACTCGGCGGCCGACGGGCGTAGACCGTGCCCCAGCCCGGCTGGTGCTCGGCGTACCGGGCGGCGGGCGGCGGGCGGGGTGGGGCCCCAAGGACCGTTTCGCGCGCTTGTGAACGAAGGGTCAAGCGAGCGTTCGGCCCCCCGCCACCCCTCAGAGTGAGTCGCTATAACACGTCAACATGGCGCCTCGAAATTTGCTCCCGTCGACGCATAGTTGATATAGGGGTGCGGCTCTGACCAGCCGCTTCACAAGTAAATACGACTGGTTGTGACCATTTGACTTCTTTGTGTTGACAACTCTGGGCATGTTCATATTCGTCACGATTCCCATCGTGGCGTAGATCACAAAGATGACGTTGAACTGCGTGTCGCAGATCACAAGCCGACGGGCATAGGATGCGCTCGTTCCAGGCTTTGTGAACTGCCTCACATGGGGCGGATTCCGGGAACCGGAACGCGGGTTCACCTCAGCGTGACCCGCCGGTTCCGATCTGCAGTCAAGGACGACTGGACGGAGGGAGCGGGGGCTATGAATGCCTACGCGCCGATCCTCGTACTCGGTGCCATCGCGGCGGCGTTCGCGGTCGGCTCCGTCGTGATGGCCTCACTCACCGGCCCCAAGCGCTACAACCGGGCCAAGTTGGAGGCGTACGAGTGCGGCATCGAGCCGACCCCGCAGCCCGTGGGCGGCGGTCGGTTCCCGATCAAGTACTACCTGACGGCGATGCTCTTCATCGTCTTCGACATCGAGATCGTCTTTCTCTATCCCTGGGCGGTGACCTTCGACGCCCTGGGGATCTTCGGGTTGGTCGAGATGCTCCTGTTCATCGCCACGGTCTTCGTCGCCTACGCCTACGTGTGGCGCCGCGGCGGCCTGGAGTGGGACTGAGCGCGGGGTGGCCGCCGCCTTTGTGAACGAGCGGACAAGCCCGAACGGGCCGACGTACCACAGGACTTGAGGGCTTCTTGAGGGCATTGAGAGGGATCTGATGGGAATCGAGGAGAAGCTGCCGAGCGGCTTTCTGCTCACGACCGTGGAGACGGCCGCCGGTTGGGTGCGCAAGGCGTCACTCTTCCCGGCCACCTTCGGTCTGGCCTGCTGCGCGATCGAGATGATGACCACCGGCGCAGGCCGCTACGACCTGGCCCGGTTCGGCATGGAGGTGTTCCGGGGTTCCCCCCGGCAGGCCGATCTGATGATCGTGGCGGGTCGGGTGAGCCAGAAGATGGCCCCGGTGCTGCGCCAGGTGTACGACCAGATGGCCAACCCGAAGTGGGTCATCTCGATGGGCGTCTGCGCCTCCTCGGGCGGGATGTTCAACAACTACGCGATCGTGCAGGGCGTCGACCACATCGTCCCGGTGGACATCTACCTGCCCGGTTGCCCGCCCCGCCCGGAGATGCTGATGGACGCCATCCTGAAGCTGCACGACAAGATCCAGCACGAGCCGCTGGGCGCGAACCGGATCCGGGCCGAGGAACTGGGCGAGGCGCTCGCCCTCAAGGCCACCCCGGTCAGCGAGATGCGGGGGCTGCTGCGATGAACGAGCAGGTACCCGAGACCCGTCACGAGCACCCGGTCCGCGAGATCCCGGTCGAGGTGGTCGGCCGCCGGCAGGGCATGTTCGGTGCCCAGGACAGCGGCGACACCTCCGGCTTCGGCGGCCTGGCCGCGCCGATCGTGCTGCCCGGCCCGAGCGAACGGCCGTACGGCGGCTGGTTCGACGAGGTCGCCGACGAGCTGGAGGGCGCCCTGGAGGAGCAGGGCCTGGACCCGGTCGAGGTGATCGAGAAGACCGTCGTCGACCGCGGCGAGCTCACCTTCCACATCGACCGCGCCCACCTGCTCCGGACCGCCCGCACCCTGCGCGACGACCCGGCGCTGCGCTTCGAACTGTGCCTGGGCGTGAGCGGCGTGCACTATCCCGACGACAAGGGCCGCGAGCTGCACGCGGTCTACCACCTGCGGTCGATCACCCACGGACGGCTGATCCGGGTGGAGGTCACCGCGCCGGACGCCGACCCGCGCATCCCCTCCGTGGTGAGCGTCTACCCGACCAACGACTGGCACGAGCGCGAGGCCTACGACTTCTTCGGCCTGGTCTTCGAAGGCCACCCGGCGCTCACCCGGATCATGATGCCGGACGACTGGCTGGGCCACCCGCAGCGCAAGGACTACCCGCTCGGCGGCATCCCCGTCGAGTACAAGGGCGCCCAGATCCCGGCTCCCGACCAGCGGAGGTCGTACAGCTGATGAGTACTCGGCACCACGAAGATGCTCGGCACGACGAAGAGACTCGACCCCACGAGGAGACCGAGCAGGCAGAGGCCCGGGAGACCACCGAGGGCCGGGTCTTCACGGTCACCGGCGGCGACTGGGGCGAGGTGGTCGAGGCGGTCGGCCGGGCCGACGACGAGCGCATCATCGTCAACATGGGCCCCCAGCACCCGTCCACCCACGGCGTGCTGCGGCTGATCCTGGAGATCGACGGCGAGACGGTGAAGGAGGCCCGCTGCGGCATCGGCTACCTCCACACCGGCATCGAGAAGAACATGGAGTTCCGCAACTGGGTCCAGGGCACCACCTTCGTGACCCGGATGGACTACCTGACCCCGCTGTTCAACGAGACCGCGTACTGCCTGGCCGTCGAGAAGCTGCTCGGCATCACCGACGACATCCCGGACCGGGTCAGCGTGATCCGGGTGCTGATGATGGAGCTCAACCGGATCGCCTCGCACCTGGTCTGCCTGGCCACCGGTGGCATGGAGATCGGCTCCACCACCCTGATGATCTACGGCTTCCGCGACCGCGAGCTGATCCTGGACGTCTTCGAACTGGTCACCGGCCTGCGCATGAACCACGCGTACGTGCGCCCCGGCGGCCTCGCCCAGGACCTCCCGCCCGGCGCCGTCGACCAGATCCGCGAGTGCGTGAAGACCCTGCGCTCCCGGATGCACGAGTACGACAAACTCGCCACCGGGAACCCGGTGTTCAAGGCCCGCCTGGTCGACGTCGGCTTCCTCGACCTGCCCGGCTGCCTGGCCCTCGGCGCCACCGGCCCGATCCTGCGCGCCACCGGCCTCCCGCACGACCTGCGCAAGACCGACCCGTACTGCGGCTACCAGGACTACGACTTCGAGGTCGCGACCGCGGACAGCGCCGACTCCTACGGCCGCTTCCTGATCCGCCTGGAGGAGATGCGGCAGTCGCTGGGGATCGTCGAGCAGTGCCTGGACCGGCTGCGGCCGGGCCCGGTGATGGTGGCCGACAAGAAGATCGCCTGGCCCGCCCAACTCGCCGTCGGCCCGGACGGGATGGGCAACTCGCTCGACCACATCCGCAAGATCATGGGTACCTCGATGGAGGCCCTGATCCACCACTTCAAGCTGGTCACCGAGGGCTTCCGGGTCCCGGTCGGCCAGGCGTACGCGGCGGTCGAGTCGCCCAAGGGCGAGCTGGGCGTGCACGTGGTCAGCGACGGCGGGACGCGCCCGTACCGGGTCCATTTCCGGGACCCGTCGTTCACCAATCTGCAGACGATGGCGGCGATGTGCGAGGGCGGCCAGGTCGCCGACGTGATCGTCGCGGTGGCCGGGATCGACCCGGTGATGGGAGGCGTGGACCGGTGACAGACGTCCAGTTGGGGATGCCGGCGCTGCCGGCCACACCGTACCCCGAGGAGGTGCACGCCCGGCTGGCCGCCGACGCCGCGGAGCTGATCGGCCGCTACCCGCAGGCCCGGTCGGCGCTGCTGCCGCTGCTGCACCTGGTGCAGGCCGAGGAGGGCTTCGTCAGCCCGACCGGCATCCGGTTCTGCGCCGAGCAGTTGGACCTCACCACCGCCGAGGTCACCGCCGTCGCCACCTTCTACACCATGTACCGGCGGCGCCCGGCCGGGAAGTACCACGTCGGGGTCTGCACCAACACCCTGTGCGCGGTGCTCGGCGGCGACCAGATCTTCGACGAGCTCCAGCAGCACCTCGGCGTGCGCAACAACGAGACCACCGGGGACGGCGAGATCTCGATCGAGCACATCGAGTGCAACGCGGCCTGCGACTACGCGCCCGTGGTGATGGTCAACTGGGAGTTCTTCGACGACCAGACCCCGGAGAGCGCCAAGCGGCTGGTCGACGACCTGCGCGCGGGCCGGGAGGTCCGGCCGACCCGCGGCGCCCGGCTGTGCACCTTCAAGGAGTCCGCCCGGATCCTGGCGGGCTTCCCCGACGAGCGCCCGGGTGCCAACGACGAGTCCGGCGCGGGCGGCGCGCCCTCGCTGGCCGGCCTGCGCCTGGCCAAGGGCGAGGCGCTGCCCGGCACCGGCGGCACCAAGGTCGTCGCGCCCCGCCACGAGGGCACCGGCCACGAAGGGACGGAAGCGTGATGACCGCCGCCGAGCCGGCCGAGAAGCTGCTCACCCCCGTCCTGTCCGCCTCCTGGGACGACGAACGGCCCTGGACGCTGGCCACCTACCGCCGCCACCACGGCTACGACGGCCTCAAGGCGGCCCTGGCGATGCCGCCGGACGACGTGATCGCCCTGGTGAAGGACGCCGGGCTGCGCGGTCGCGGCGGTGCCGGCTTCCCCACCGGGATGAAGTGGCAGTTCATCCCGCAGAACGACGGCAAGCCGCACTACCTGGTGGTCAACGCGGACGAGTCCGAGCCGGGCACCTGCAAGGACATCCCGCTGCTGTTCGCCAACCCGCACGCGCTGATCGAGGGCATGATCATCGCCTCCTACGCGATCCGCTGCGACCACGCGTTCATCTACCTGCGCGGCGAGGTCGTCCCGGTGCTGCGCCGCCTGCACGCGGCCGTCGCCGAGGCGTACCAGGCCGGGCTGCTCGGCCGGGACATCCTCGGCTCGGGCGTCGACCTCGACATCACCGTGCACGCCGGAGCCGGCGCCTACATCTGCGGCGAGGAGACGGCACTGCTGGACTCGCTGGAGGGCCGCCGCGGCCAGCCCCGGCTGCGGCCGCCGTTCCCGGCGATCGCCGGCCTGTACGCCTGCCCGACGGTGGTCAACAACGTCGAGTCGATCGCCTCGGTGCCGCCGATCCTGGCCCGCGGCAAGGAGTGGTTCAAGGGCCTGGGCACCGAGAAGTCCCCCGGCTTCACGCTGTACTCGCTCTCCGGCCACGTCACCAACCCCGGCCAGTACGAGGCGCCGCTGGGCATCACGCTGCGCCAGCTGCTGGACATGAGCGGCGGCGTCCGCCCCGGGCACCGGCTCAAGTTCTGGACCCCGGGCGGCTCGTCCACCCCGATGTTCACCGACGAGCACCTGGACGTCCCGCTGGACTACGAGGGTGTCGGCGCGGCCGGCTCGATGCTCGGCACCAAGGCGCTGCAGGTCTTCGACGAGACCACCTGCGTGGTGCGGGCGGTCACCCGCTGGACCGAGTTCTACGCCCACGAGTCCTGCGGCAAGTGCACCCCCTGCCGCGAGGGCACCTACTGGCTGGTCCAGCTGCTCAAGCGGATCGAGGCGGGCGCGGGCGTCGACGGGGACCTGGAGAAGCTCCTCGACATCGCCGACAACATCAACGGCAAGTCCTTCTGCGCACTGGGCGACGGCGCCGCGAGCCCGATCGTCTCCTCCCTCCAGCACTTCCGGGCCGAGTACGAGCAGCACCTGGCCGAGCGCCGCTGCCCGTTCGACCCGGCCGCCTCCACCGTCTGGGCCGACGGCCCCCGCCCCGGCCACCAGTCCGCCACCGAAAGGGAGGTGCACGCGTGACGATCACAGAGCCATCCACCTCCACGGGCGACAAGGCCGCGGTCGAGCTGGTCACGCTCACCATCGACGGCGTCGAAGTGCAGGTCCCCAAGGGGACGTTGGTGATCCGGGCCGCCGAACGGATCGGCACCCAGATCCCGCGCTTCTGCGACCATCCGCTGCTCGACCCGGCCGGCGCCTGCCGGCAGTGCATCGTCGAGATCGAGGGCCAGCGCAAGCCCGTCGCCTCCTGCACCATCCCGGTCGCCGAGGGCATGGTGGTGCGCACCCAGGTGAGTTCACCGGTGGCCGAGAAGGCGCAGCGCGGCGTGATGGAGCTGCTGCTGATCAACCACCCGCTGGACTGCCCGGTCTGCGACAAGGGCGGCGAGTGCCCGCTGCAGAACCAGGCGATGTCCACGGGTGACGCCGACACCCGCTTCGAGGGGATGAAGCGCACCTACGAGAAGCCGATCCCGCTCAGCACCCAGGTGCTGCTGGACCGGGAGCGCTGCGTGCTGTGCGCGCGCTGCACCCGCTTCTCGCAGCAGATCGCCGGGGACCCGTTCATCGACCTGCTGGAACGCGGCGCGCTCCAGCAGGTCGGCACCGGGGACGACGAGCCGCTCGACTCGTACTTCTCCGGGAACACCATCCAGATCTGCCCGGTGGGCGCCCTGACCTCGGCGGCCTACCGCTTCCGCTCCCGCCCGTTCGACCTGGTCTCCTCGCCGAGCGTGTGCGAGCACTGCTCCTCGGGCTGCGCCCAGCGCACCGACCACCGGCGCGGCAAGGTGCTGCGCCGGCTGGCGGGCGAGGACCCGGCGGTCAACGAGGAGTGGAACTGCGACAAGGGCCGGTTCGCGTTCCGCTACGCCCAGCAGCGGGACCGGATCGCCACCCCGCTGGTGCGGGTGGACGGCGAGCTGGTGCCCGCCTCCTGGCCGGAGGCACTGGCCCGGGCCGCCGAGGGACTGCGCGGCGCCCGCGCCGGGGTGCTGACCGGCGGCCGCGTCACCGTCGAGGACGCCTACGCGTACGGGAAGTTCGCGCGGGTGGTGCTCGGCACCAACGACGTGGACTTCCGGGCCCGCCCGCACAGCGGCGAGGAGGCGGACTTCCTGGCCGCCGCCGTCGCCGGGCGCGGGGTGGACGTGGACGGCGAGGGCCTGACCTACGAGCAGCTGGAGCAGGCTCCGGCGGTGCTGCTGGCGGGTTTCGAGCCGGAGGAGGAGTCGCCGATCGTCTTCCTGCGGCTGCGCAAGGCCAGCCGCGACCGGGGCCTGAAGGTGTACTCGGTGGCGGCGTTCGCCTCCCGGGGCCTGGCCAAGCTGCGCGGCGCGCTGCTGCCGGCCGCCCCGGGCACGGAGGCGGAGTGGTTCGCCGCGCTGGCCGCCGACGAGCCGCTGAACGACGAGGCCGGGCGGGCCGCCGAGCTGCTGCGCGGCCCGGGCGCGGTGATCCTGGTGGGCGAGCGGCTGGCCGCCGCCCCGGGCGCGCTGACGGCGGTGCTGCGCCTGGCGCACGCGACCGGCGCCCGGCTGGCGTGGGTGCCGCGCCGGGCGGGTGAGCGCGGTGCGGTCGAGGCGGGCCTGCTGCCGGGGCTGCTACCCGGCGGCCGTCCGGTGGCGGCTCCGGCCGCCCGGGCGGAGGCCGCCGGGGTGTGGGGGGTGGCGGAGCTGCCGTCCCGGCCGGGCCGGGACACCGAGCAGATCCTGACGGCCGCGGCGCACGGCGAGCTGGACGCGCTGCTGGTCGGCGGCGTCGACCCGGACGACCTGCCGGATCCGGCGCTGGCCGACGCGGCGCTGGCGGCGGTGCCGTTCGTGGTGTCGCTGGAGCTGCGGCCCTCCGCGGTGACGGCGCGCGCGGACGTGGTGCTGCCGGTGGCGGCGGTGGCGGAGAAGGCCGGCGCCTTCCTGGACTGGGAGGGCCGGCTGCGGATGTTCGAGGCGGCGCTCAAGCCCGATCAGCAGATGGGCCGCCATCTGTACCCGGACCTGCGGGTGCTGACCATGCTGGCGGAGGCGCTGGGCCACCGGCTGGGTCTGCCGGACGTCCGGGCGGCCCGGCTGGAGCTGGACCACTTCACCCCGTGGACGGGTGACCGGTCCGCGGACCCGGCCGCGCACCCCGGCGTGCTGCCCCGCCCGGCCACCGGCCAGGCGGTGCTGGCGGGTTGGCGCCAGCTGCTGGACAACGGCACGTTGCAGCAGGGTGATCCGCACCTGGCGGGCACCCGGCACCGGGCGGTGGCCCGGGTCTCGCCGGCCACCGCCAAGGAGGTCGGTGCGCCGGAGGCCGGCGCCGAGGCGGGCGGGGCGGGCGGGGCGCTGCGGCTGACCGGCCCGGCCGGCTCGCTGACCCTGCCGCTGGAGGTCACCGACTCGATCCCGGACCGCACGGTCTGGATCCCGCTCAACTCCACGCCGGGCGGCGCCCACCGCGCGCTCGGCACCACCGTCGGCCATCTGGTGACGATCGCCGTGGCCGCCCCCGAGCCGGCCGCGAGGGCCGGGGCCGCGGCGGGCGACGCGGGCAGCGAAGGGGAGGAGCGATGACTCCGCAGCCGTACGAGACGCTCCACTTCTTCGGGCAGGACCCGTGGTGGCTGGTGCTGCTGAAGGCGGTGTTCTGCTTCGGCTTCCTGGTCCTGACGGTGCTGATCGCGATCGTCTGGGAGCGCAAGGTGGTGGCCTGGATGCAGCTGCGCATCGGGCCGAACCGGCACGGGCCGTGGGGGATGCTGCAGTCCCTGGCGGACGGCGTGAAGCTGGCGCTCAAGGAAGACCTGGTGGTCAAGGGCGCGGACAAGGCGGTCTACGTCCTGGCCCCGATCGTCTGCGCCGTCCCGGCGTTCATGGCCTTCGCGGTGATCCCGTTCGGGCCGGCCGGCAACGAGGTGTCGATCTTCGGCACCCGGACGGCGATGCAGCTGACCGACTTCCCGGTGGCCCTGCTGTACATCCTGGCGACGGCCTCGATCGGCATCTACGGCATCGTGCTGGCCGGCTGGTCGTCCGGTTCGACGTACCCGCTGCTGGGCGGGCTGCGCTCGGCCGCGCAGATGGTCAGCTACGAGATCGCGATGGGCCTGTCCTTCGCGGCGGTGTTCATCTACTCGGGGTCGATGTCGACCTCGGAGATCGTGGCGCACCAGCAGCCGACCTGGTTCGCGGCGCTGCTGCCGGTGTCGTTCATCGTGTACATCATCGCGATGGTGGGCGAGACCAACCGGGCGCCGTTCGACCTCCCGGAGGCCGAGGGCGAGCTGGTCGGCGGCTTCAACACCGAGTACTCCTCGCTGAAGTTCGCGATGTTCATGCTGGCCGAGTACGTCAACATGGTGACCGTCTCGGCGGTGGCCTCCACCCTGTTCCTGGGCGGCTGGCGGGCCCCGTGGCCGGTGTCGACCTTCTGGGAGGGCGCCAACCACGGCTGGTGGCCGATGCTGTGGATCACGCTGAAGATCCAGCTGCTGCTGTTCTTCTTCATCTGGCTGCGCGGCACGCTGCCCCGGTTCCGCTACGACCAGTTCATGAAGCTGGGCTGGAAGGTGCTGATCCCGGTCTCGCTGGTGTGGCTGGTGCTGATCGCTAGCGTGCGGGCGCTGCGCAACGAGGGCTACGGCTTCGGCGAGGTGGTGCTGTACGTCGGCGCGCCGGTCGGGGCGATCCTGCTGCTCGCCCTGCTGCGGGACTTCCTGAAGAAGGAACCCGAGCCCGAACCCGCCCTGCCGAAGGGGGACTTCGACCCGATGGCGGGCGGATACCCGGTGCCCCCGCTGCCCGGACAGGAGCTCCCGCCGGTGCCGCGCCGGCGCAGCCGGGCCCCGAAGCAACTCCAGGACGCCCTCAACGGGGCCGACCATACCGAAGGGAGCTGAACCGAGATGTCGTCCGACCAGACGGAGCGGGCCGAGCGGCCCGACAAGCCGTCGATCCTCGGCCCGGCCGCCGGCTTCGGCGTGACCTTCAAGGCCATGTTCAAGAAGCGGCTCACCGAGCAGTACCCGGAGCAGAAGAAGCCCACCGCTCCGCGCTTCCACGGCCGCCACCAGCTGAACCGGCACCCGGACGGCCTGGAGAAGTGCGTCGGCTGCGAGCTGTGCGCGTGGGCCTGTCCGGCCGACGCCATCTACGTGGAGGGCGCGGACAACCGGGAGGAGGAGCGCTACTCGCCGGGCGAGCGCTACGGCGCGGTCTACCAGATCAACTACGCCCGCTGCATCCTGTGCGGGCTGTGCATCGAGGCCTGCCCGACCCGCGCGCTCACCATGACCAACGAGTACGAGCTGGCCGACTCCTCGCGCCGGGACCTGATCTTCACCAAGGAGCAGCTGCTGGTCGGCCTGTCCGAGGGCATGGTGGACTCCCCGCACGCGATCTTCCCGGGCGCCGACGAGGGCGCGTACTACCGGGGCGAGATCACCGCGGCGGCGCCCGGGACGGTCCAGCAGGAGCGCACCGACCGGGAGCGGGAGGTCCAGCAGTGACCTCCCTCAACCTGGCCGCGACCGGGACGACCTCCGTCGGGGAGGCCGTCCAGTTCTGGGTGCTCGCGGTGATCGCGGTCGGCGGCGCGCTCGGCATGGTGCTGATGCGCAAGGCCGTGCACAGCGCGCTGTGCCTGGCGGCCACGATGATGGCGCTGGCGGTCTGTTACATGGCGCAGGGCGCGGTGTTCCTGGGCGTGGTGCAGATCGTCGTCTACACCGGCGCGATCATGATGCTGTTCCTGTTCGTGGTGATGCTGGTCGGCGTCACCAGCGAGGACTCCCTGAAGGAGCAGCTGAAGGGCCAGCGGTTCGCCGCGGTGCTGTGCGGGCTGGGCTTCGGCGTGCTGCTGATCGCCGGGATCGCCAACGCGCGGCTGGACCACTTCACCGGCCTGTCCGAGGCGAACGCCGAGGGCAACGTGCCGGGCCTGGCCCGGCTGATCTTCACCCGGTACGTGTGGGCGTTCGAGGTCACCGGCGCGCTGCTGATCACCGCGGCGATCGGTGCGATGGTGCTGACCCACCGCGAGCACGTGAAGGCGCCGAAGACGCAGCGCGAGCTGGCCGCCCAGCGGGTCGTGGACAACCTCCAGCTGCCGCCGCTGCCGGCGCCGGGCGTGTACGCGCGGCACAACGCGGTGGACGTTCCGGCGCTGCTGCCGGACGGCACGATCGCCGAGGACTCGGTGATGGCGACGCTGCGCGAGCGCGGCCAGGTCCGGGACGTCAGCCAGGAGATGCTGCGGCGGATGGCCGAGCTGGAGAACACCACGGCGGACTGGCTGGGCCGGCCATCGTCCGAGCGGCCGGCGGTCGCCGGACCGCGCAAGTCCCTGGAGCCGGTGCCGGCGTCGGTGCCGGCGTCGGTGAACGGCAAGGACGGCAACGGCGGTCCGAACGGTCTGAACGGCAAGGACGGCCTGAACGGCCTGAACGGCAAGGACGGCCTGAACGGCCGCGCCGACGAGGAGGGAGCGGAGTGAACCCGGCCAACTACCTTTACCTCGCGGCCCTGTTGTTCACCATCGGCGCGGCCGGAGTGCTGATCCGGCGCAACGCGATCGTGCTGTTCATGTGCGTGGAGCTGATGCTGAACGCCTCGAACCTCGCCCTGGTGACCTTCTCCCGGCTGCACGGCACCCTGGACGGCCAGATCATCGCGTTCTTCACGATGGTGGTCGCGGCGGCCGAGGTCGTGGTCGGCCTCGCCATCATCGTCTCCATCTTCCGGACCAGGCACTCCGCTTCGGTCGACGACAGCAATCTGATGAAGCTGTAGGCGGAGGGCCTCGGTGAACTCTCTCATTCCGCTGCTGGTGGCGGCCCCGCTGGCCGGCGCCGCCCTGCTCCTGCTCGGCGGCCGCGCGCTGGACCGCTTCGGCCACTGGCTGGCCACCGCCCTCGCGGCGCTCTCGTTCGGCTTCGGCCTGGCGCTGTTCCGGGACATGCTGGGCCGCGAGGCCGAGCACCGGGCCGTCACCGAGCACCTGTTCAGCTGGATCCCGGTGAACGGGTTCCAGGCCGACATGTCGTTCCGGCTCGACCAGTTGTCGATGACCTTCGTCCTGCTGATCACCGGCGTCGGCACGCTGATCCACCTGTACTCGGTGGGCTACATGGCGCACGACGAGCGCCGGCGCCGCTTCTTCGCGTACCTGAACCTGTTCCTGGCCGCCATGCTGCTGCTGGTGGTCGCCGACAACTACCTGCTGCTGTACTTCGGTTGGGAGGGCGTGGGCCTCGCCTCGTACCTGCTGATCGGCTTCTGGCAGCACAAGCCGAGCGCGGCGACGGCGGCGAAGAAGGCGTTCATCGTCAACCGGGTCGGTGACCTGGGCCTGTCGATCGCGATCATGCTGATGTTCACCGAGTTCGGCTCCTTCGCCTTCGAGCCGGTCTTCGGAGGGGCGGCGCAGGCGAGCGAGGGCAAGCTGACGGCGATCGGCCTGATGCTGCTGCTGGCGGCCTGCGGCAAGTCGGCGCAGGTGCCGCTGCAGTCCTGGCTGGGCGACGCGATGGAGGGCCCGACCCCGGTGTCGGCGCTGATCCACGCGGCCACCATGGTGACCGCCGGCGTCTACCTGATCACCCGTTCGTCGGCGATCTTCGACCTGGCGCCGGACGCGCAGACCGCCGTGGTGGTGGTCGGCGCGGTCACGCTGCTGTTCGGTGCGATCGTCGGTTGCGCGAAGGACGACATCAAGAAGGCGCTGGCCGGGTCGACGATGTCGCAGATCGGTTACATGGTGCTGGCGGCCGGGCTCGGCCCGATCGGCTACGCCTTCGCGATCATGCACCTGGTGACGCACGGCTTCTTCAAGGCCGGGCTGTTCCTCGGCGCCGGGTCGGTCATGCACGGCATGAACGACGAGGTGAACATGCGTCACTACGGTGGCCTGCGCAAGTACATGCCGGTCACCTTCGTCACCTTCGGCCTCGGCTACCTGGCGATCATCGGCTTCCCCGGCCTGTCCGGCTTCTTCTCCAAGGACAAGATCATCGAGGCGGCCTTCGCCAAGGGCGGCACCGAGGGCTGGATCCTCGGCCTGTGCGCGCTGACCGGCGCCGCCGTCACCGCGTTCTACATGACCCGGGTGATGCTGCTGACCTTCTTCGGCGAGAAGCGCTGGCAGCCGGACGCGGAGGGCAACGCCCCGCACCCGCACGAGTCGCCGAAGACCATGACCATCCCGATGGTCCTGCTGGCCTTCGGCTCGGTCTTCGCGGGCGGGCTGTTCGCCTTCAACGACTCGTTCCTGACCTGGCTGGAGCCGGTCACCGGACACTCCGAGGGCAACTCGCCGCTCGCCCCGCTGGTGGTCACCGTGCTCACCACGGCCTGCATGCTGGCCGGCGTCCTCGTCTCGTACCTGATGTACGGGCGCTCCGCCGTCCCCGTGGTGCCGCCGGTCGGCTCCCCGCTCACCCGGGCCGCCCGCCGCGACCTGCTCCAGGACGACTTCAACCACGCCGTCCTGGTCCGCCCGGGCTCGGCGCTCACCGCGACGCTGGTCTACTTCGACAGCCGCGGTCTGGACGGCTTCGTCAACGGCCTGGCCGCCACCATCGGCGGCGTGTCCAGTCGGCTGCGGCGGGTCCAGAACGGCTTCGTCCGCTCGTACGCGCTCTCCATGTTCGGCGGCACGCTGGTGCTGGTCGCCACGACTCTCCTGATGAGGTCCGTCTGATGACTCGCGCAGATTCCACGTGGGGGGTGCGGCCATGAGCGCGTTGCTGACCGCCACCTGTGCCGTCCCGGCGGCCGGCGCGGTGCTGACCGCCGCCCTGCCCGCCGGGTCGACCGAGCGCCGCCGCTCGACCACCAAGGCCGTCGCCCTGGGCGTCTCGGTCGTCACCCTGGTGCTGGCCGCCGTGGTGGCGACCCGCTTCGACCCGCACGGCGATCGCTACCAGCTGACCGAGTCGTACAGCTGGATCCGCTCCTTCGGCATCACCTTCTCGCTCGGCGTGGACGGCATCGGCGCCGTCCTCGCCCTGCTCACCGCCGTCCTGGTGCCGGTGGTGATGCTGGCCTCCTGGCACGACGCCGACCCGGGGCCGGCCGCCCCCGACGGCACGTTCGCCCCCGACACCTTTGAGAACAGGCGCCGCACCCAGGGCTTCTTCGCCCTGATCCTGGCGGTGGAGGCGATGGTGGTCGTCTCCTTCTACGCCACCGACGTCTTCCTCTTCTACGTGTTCTTCGAAGCCATGCTGATCCCGATGTACTTCCTGATCGGCGGCTTCGGCGACCGGGCCGGCGGCCCCGACGCGGCGCGCCAGCGCTCGTACGCGGCCGTGAAGTTCCTGCTCTACAACCTGCTCGGCGGCCTGGTGATGCTGGCCGCCGTGATCGGCCTGTACGTGATCGCGCAGGACCAGGGCTTCGGCACCTTCGACCTCCGGACCCTCACCTCGGCGATCGCCGACGGCAAGCTCCAGCTGTCCGGCACCGCCGAGAAGGCGCTGTTCCTGGGCTTCTTCTTCGCCTTCGCGGTGAAGGCCCCGCTGTGGCCGCTGCACACCTGGCTGCCGAACGCGATGGGCGAGGCCACCGCCGGCACCGCCGTGCTGATCACCGCCGTGGTGGACAAGGTCGGCACCTTCGCGATGCTGCGCTTCTGCCTCGGGCTGTTCCCGCACGCCTCGAAGACCTTCGCCCCGGTGATCCTGGTCCTGTCGGTGATCGGGATCATCTACGGCGCGCTGCTGGCGGTCGGCCAGAAGGACATCAAGCGGCTGGTCGCCTACGCGTCGATCTCGCACTTCGGCTTCATCATCATGGGCATCTTCGCGCTGACCAGCCAGGGCCAGAGCGGCGCCACCCTCTACATGGTCAACCACGGCATCTCCACCGCCGCGTGGATGCTGGTGGCGGGCTTCCTGATCTCCCGCCGCGGCTCGCGGCTGATCGCCGACTACGGCGGGGTGCAGAAGGTCGCCCCGGTGCTCGCCGGGACGTTCCTGATCGGCGGTCTGGCCACCCTGTCGCTGCCCGGGCTGGCCCCGTTCGTCAGCGAGTTCCTGGTGCTGGTGGGCACGTTCACCCGCTACCCGGCGATCGGCATCGTGGCGACCTTCGGCATCGTGCTGGCCGCGCTGTACGCCCTGCTGCTGTACCAGCGCACCATGACCGGCCCGGTGAAGGCCGGCGTCGGCGGGATGCCCGACCTCAAGGTCCGCGAACTGGCCGTGGTCGCCCCGCTGGTGGCGCTGACCATCCTGCTCGGCGTCTACCCCAAGCCGCTCACCGACCTGGTCAACCCCTCGGTGAACGCGACGCTCTCGCAGGTCCACGAGACCGACCCGGCGCCGGCCCACCCGGTCGCCGCCACCTCAGGAGGTGAGCAGAAGTGAGCACCACCGGCATGCTCGCCGCCGCCGGCGGCAACACCGCCAGCATCCCGGCGCCGCACCTGGAGTACGGCCAGCTCTCCCCGATGCTGGTGGTGTTCGGCGCCGCCGTGGCCGGCATCCTGGTGGAGGCCTTCGTGCCCCGCCGGTACCGGCACTGGACGCAGGTGTCGCTCGCCCTGGCCGGGCTGATCGGCTCCTTCGTCGCCGTGGTGGTGCTGGCCTCCCAGGGCTTCGGCTCCACCCGGGTCGACCTGCTGGCCATGGAGTCCGTCGCGCTGGACGGCCCGGCGCTGTTCCTGCAGGGCGTGATCCTGCTGGCCGCCGTCGTCGCGGTGCTCACCTACGCCGAACGGAAGCTGGAGCCCAAGGCGGGCGGCCTGCCTGCCGACGCCTTCGCGGCCCAGGCCGCCGCCACCCCCGGCGGCGAGCAGGAGCGGGCCGCGGTCCGGGCCGGCTTCGCCACCAGCGAGGTCTTCCCGCTCACCATGTTCGCGGTCGGCGGGATGCTGCTGTTCCCCGCGGCCAACGACCTGCTGACGATGTTCGTGGCGCTGGAGGTCTTCTCCCTCCCGCTGTACCTGCTCTGCGCGCTGGCCCGGCGCCGCCGGCTGCTCTCCCAGGAGGCGGCCGTCAAGTACTTCCTGCTGGGCGCCTTCGCCTCGGCGTTCTTCCTGTTCGGCACCGCGCTGCTGTACGGCTACGCGGGCAGCGTGAAGCTCGGCGACATCTCGGACGTGATCTCCGGCAAGGCGATGACCACCCCGGCGCAGCTGAGCAGCACCCAGAGTGACGCGCTGCTGCTGATCGGCCTGGCGATGCTCGCGGTCGGCCTGCTGTTCAAGGTCGGCGCGGTGCCGTTCCACTCCTGGACCCCGGACGTGTACCAGGGCGCGCCGACCCCGGTGACCGGCTTCATGGCGGCGGCGACGAAGGTCGCGGCCTTCGGGGCGTTCCTGCGGCTGTTCTACGTGGCCTTCCCGGGCCTGCGGCTGGACTGGCGGCCGGTGCTGTGGGGGGTGGCGATCCTCACCATGGTGGTGGGCGCGGTGCTGGCGGTCACCCAGCAGGACGTCAAGCGGCTGCTGGCGTACTCCTCGATCGCGCACGCCGGGTTCATCCTCACGGGCGTGATCGCCACCAACAAGCAGGGCCTGTCCTCGGTGCTGTTCTACCTGCTGTCGTACTCCTTCGTGACGCTCGGCGCGTTCGCCGTGGTCACCCTGGTGCGCGACTCCAAGGGCGAGGCGACCCACCTGTCCAGCTGGGCCGGGCTGGGCCGGCGCTCGCCGCTGGTGGCGGCGGTGTTCGCGCTGTTCCTGCTGGCCTTCGCCGGGATCCCGCTGACCTCCGGGTTCACCGGGAAGTTCGCGGTGTTCCAGGCGGCGGCGGCCGGCGGGGCGACGCCGCTGGTGATCGTCGGTGTGCTGAGTTCGGCGGTGGCCGCGTTCTTCTACATCCGGGTCATCGTGCTGATGTTCTTCTCCGACCCGAAGCCGGGCGGCCCGACGGTGGCGATCCCGAGCGCCTTCACGGCGACCGCGATCGGGGTGGGGGTGCTGGTCACGCTGGGTCTCGGCCTGCTGCCGCAGTACTTCCTGGACCTGGCGTCGAAGGCCGCGCTGTTCGTCCGCTGACCGCCGCCGGGGCGGCGCCGCCGCCCCGGGCCCGTCCGGGCCGCGCCCTCGGCGCGCGGTCCGGACGCGCGTTTGCCGCCGGCCCGCCGGCGGAGGGGCTCCGGCCCGTGTTTTCCAGCTGAATTCGCCCCCACCGCAGTACTGCCCCCACAGCCGCCCTGACCAGGGCATCCGGCCCGATCATGACAGGATCCGCACGCCCGTGCAGTGATCCACTCGTGACCGGATACCCTGCCTGTATGGCCAGCGGCGGCACTCAGGGACCAGGCCGCTAGATCGACCAGGGACAGAGGAGTGGTCTTCGTGACCGTCGTGGGACCCTTCGGGCTCAGCGTGCAGGACCGCGACCTGACCCGGGACGTTCAGGCCGGACTGGACGCGGTGGAGACGGCGCTCGCCGAGGCCGTCAAGAGCGACGTCCCGTTCATCACCATCACCGCCAGTCACCTCATCGAGGCCGGCGGCAAGCGCTTCCGTCCGCTGCTGCTGCTGCTGGCGGCGCAGTTCGGCGACCCGGGGGCGCCCGGCGTGGTGCCGGCGGCCGTCGTCGTCGAGCTCACCCACCTGGCGACCCTGTACCACGACGACGTCATGGACGAGGCCCCGGTGCGCCGCGGCGCCCCCAGCGCCAACTCCCGCTGGGACAACTCGGTGGCCATCCTCACCGGCGACTTCCTGTTCTCCCGCGCCTCCCAGGTGCTCGCCGACCTCGGCCCCGAGGCGGTGCGGATGCAGGCCGACGCCTTCGAGCGGCTGGTCACCGGCCAGATCCTGGAGACCCGCGGCCCCGGCCCGGACGGCGACCCGCTGCTGCACTACCTCGACGTGCTGGCCGGCAAGACCGGTTCGCTGATCGCGGTCTCCTGCCGGATAGGAGCGCTGATGGCCGGCGCCGAGCCGTGGATGGTGGACACCCTCAGCGAGTTCGGCGAGCGGATCGGCATCGCCTTCCAGCTGGCCGACGACGTGCTGGACATCGCCAGCGACGGCCAGGAGTCCGGCAAGACCCCCGGCACCGACCTGCGCGAGGGCGTGCCGACCCTGCCGACCCTGCTGCTGGAGCAGATGCCGGCCGACCCCGCCGACCCGGCCGACACCCGGCTGCGCGAACTGCTCACCCTGGACCTCGCCGACGACGAGCTGCACGCCGAGGCGCTGCGGCTGCTGCGCCGCCACCCCGCGCTGGAGCGCGCCCGCCGGGAGACGCTGCGCCAGGCCGAGGACGCCCGGGCGCTGCTCGCCCCGCTGCCGGACTGCGCGGCGAAGGCGGCCCTGGAGGGGCTCTGCGACGCGGTGGCGATCCGGACCATGTGACCGGGGCGCGGCGGGCGGCAGCCCCTGACCGGCGGATCCGCGGACGGCGGGCCGGGTGTTCACCCGGATGGGGGAGACTGGCCCCTGTCAGCTCTGCCCTGCCGGGAAGGTCACCATGCGCCGCGTCGTCATAGCCGAGGACTCCGTACTGCTGCGGGAGGGCCTGACCCGGCTGCTCACCGACCGGGGCCTGGAGGTCGTGGCGGGTGTCGGGGACGGTGCCGCGCTGGTGAAGACCATCCACGACCTGGCCGCGGCCGGGCAACTGCCGGACGTCGTGGTCTCCGACGTGCGGATGCCGCCGAGCCACACCGACGAGGGCCTGCGCGCCTGCGTCGAGCTGCGCGGGCGCTACCCGGAGCTGAACGTGCTGGTGCTGTCGCAGTTCGTGGAGGAGCGGTACGCCTCCGAGCTGCTGGCCGGTTCGACCCGGGGCGTCGGCTACCTGCTGAAGGACCGGGTCGCGGAGGTGCGCGAGTTCGCGGACGCGGTGGTCCGGGTCGCCGAGGGCGGCACCGCGCTGGACCCGGAGGTGGTGCAGCAACTCCTCAGCCGCAGCCGCAAGGGCGACGTGCTGGCCAACCTCACCCCGCGCGAGCGGGAGGTGCTCGGGCTGATGGCGGAGGGCCGCACCAACAGTGCGGTGGCCAAGCAGCTGGTGGTCTCGGACGGCGCGGTGGAGAAGCACGTCAGCAACATCTTCCTGAAGCTGGGCCTGGCGCAGAGCCCGGAGGACCACCGCCGGGTGCTGGCGGTGCTCACCTACCTCAACTCGTAGCCGTCCCGGCGGCCGGGCAGCTCGGGGGTAGCTCGGGGGCAGGGGGAGCGGCCGTCGGACGCGGAATGATCTCCGGCGGCCGGACGTTGTACCCCGTGTGCGGTTCGGGCGCGGGCCGGTGTTTTCCCGCCGCACGTGGGAGTTCCGTCCGGGATCAAGTGCCCGCGCATAGGATGCGGGAGGTGCACCAAGCGGACGGGGCACGGGGCCGCGCCCGCGGTGGTGTGCCCTCGAGGAGGTCCGCGGCAGTGACCAGTCAGGTCGATCAGTCAGAGGCAGTGGACGGCTCGGACGGCGACGGTGGTCGTTCCGGGAACGGTGACGGACGCCCCGGTGCGGCCGTGCCCGCCGATCCAACGGCCCCGGGAGGTTCGCCGCCGAGGCGCGGCAAGCCGATCCGCCGACTGGACCGGGTGATCATCCGTTTCGCCGGTGACTCGGGCGACGGCATGCAGCTCACCGGTGACCGGTTCACCTCGGAGACGGCGTCGTTCGGCAACGACCTCTCCACGCTGCCGAACTTCCCGGCCGAGATCCGGGCGCCCGCGGGGACGCTGCCGGGCGTGTCGTCCTTCCAACTGCACTTCGCGGACCACGACATCCTCACCCCGGGGGACGCGCCGAACGTGCTGGTGGCGATGAACCCGGCGGCGCTGAAGGCGAACCTGGAGGACCTGCCGCGCGGCGCGCAGATCATCGTCAACACGGACGAGTTCACCAAGCGCGCGCTGGCGAAGGTCGGTTACGCGGCGGACCCGCTGGCCGACGGCTCGCTGGAGGGCTACCACCTGCACAAGGTGCCGCTGACGACGCTGACCCTGGAGGCGTTGAAGGACAGCGGGCTGGCGCGCAAGGACGCCGAGCGGGCCAAGAACATGTTCGCGCTGGGGCTGCTGTCCTGGATGTACCACCGCCCCACCCACGGGACGGAGACCTTCCTGCGCGGCAAGTTCGCGAAGAAGCCGCAGATCGCCGAGGCGAACATCAGCGCCTTCAAGGCGGGCTGGAACTTCGGTGAGACCACGGAGACCTTCGCGGTCTCCTACGAGGTGCCGCCGGCCAGGCTCCCGGCCGGGCGCTACCGCAACATCTCGGGGAACCTGGCGCTCTCCTACGGCCTGATCGCCGCCGCGCAGCGCTGCGGGCTGCCGCTGTACCTGGGCTCGTACCCGATCACGCCGGCCTCGGACATCCTGCACGAGCTGAGCCGGCACAAGAACTTCGGGGTCCGTACCTTCCAGGCCGAGGACGAGATCGCCGGGATCGGTGCGGCGCTCGGCGCGTCCTTCGGCGGCGCGCTGGGGGTGACGACGACCTCGGGCCCCGGGGTGGCGTTGAAGAGCGAGACGATCGGCCTGGCGGTGTCGCTGGAGCTGCCGCTGCTGGTGGTGGACATCCAGCGCGGTGGGCCGTCGACCGGTCTGCCGACCAAGACGGAGCAGGCGGACCTGCTGCAGGCGATGTTCGGGCGCAACGGCGAGGCGCCGGTGCCGATCGTCGCTCCGGCGACGCCGGCGGAGTGCTTCGACGCGGCGCTGGAGGCGGCGCGGATCGCGGTGACGTACCGGACGCCGGTGTTCCTGCTCTCGGACGGCTACCTGGCGAACGGCTCGGAGCCGTGGCGGATCCCTGAGGTGGACGAACTCCCGCTGGTCAGTCCGGACTTCGCGACCGGGCCGAACCGCGAGGACGGCTCGTTCTGGCCCTACCTGCGGGATCCGAGGACCCTGGCCAGGCCGTGGGCGCTGCCCGGTACGCCGGGGCTGGAGCACCGGATCGGCGGGATCGAGAAGCAGGACGGGACGGGGAACATCTCCTACGACCCGGCGAACCACGACTTCATGGTCCGCACCCGGCAGGCGAAGGTCGACGGGATCGCCGTCCCCGACGTGGAGGTCGACGACCCGAGCGGCGAGGCGCGGGTGCTGGTGCTCGGCTGGGGTTCGACGTACGGGCCGATCACCGCGGCCGTGCGGCGGGTGCGGGCGGACGGCGGGGAGGTCGCCCAGGCGCACCTGCGTCACCTGAACCCCTTCCCGGCCAACCTGGGCGCGGTGCTCAGGAGTTACGAGAAGGTCGTCGTGCCGGAGATGAACCTGGGCCAGCTCGCGCTGCTGCTGCGGGCGAAGTACCTGGTGGACGCGGAGTCCTACAACCAGGTGCGTGGACTGCCGTTCAAGGCGGCGCAGTTGGCGGACGTGCTGTCGGCGGCGATCGGCGCCCTGGACGAGGAGGACCACCGATGAGCGAGAACGGCTTCCCGTCCCTGAACCTGGTGCCCAAGGCCGAAGGGCCGCAGAGCGCCCGGGACTTCAAGACCGACCAGGAGGTGCGCTGGTGCCCCGGCTGCGGGGACTACGCCGTCCTGGCGGCGGTGCAGGGCTTCATGCCGGAGCTCGGCATCAAGCGCGAGAACACCGTGTTCATCTCCGGGATCGGCTGTTCCTCGCGTTTCCCGTACTACATGAACACCTACGGGGTGCACTCGATCCACGGGCGGGCGCCGGCGATCGCGACCGGGCTGGCGTCCTCGCGGCAGGACCTGAGCGTGTGGGTGGTGACGGGGGACGGTGACGCGCTGTCCATCGGCGGTAACCACCTGATCCACGCGCTGCGGCGCAACGTCAACCTGAAGATCCTGCTGTTCAACAACCGGATCTACGGCCTGACCAAGGGCCAGTACTCGCCGACCAGCGAGCTGGGCAAGATCACCAAGTCGACGCCGATGGGCTCGCTCGACGCGCCGTTCAACCCGCTCTCGCTGGCGATCGGCGCCGAGGCGACCTTCGTCGCCCGCACGATCGACTCGGACCGCCAGCACCTCCAGTCGGTGCTGCGGGCGGCGGCCGCGCACGAGGGCACCGCGCTGGTGGAGATCTACCAGAACTGCAACATCTTCAACGACGGCGCGTTCGAGGCCCTGAAGCAGCCCGGCACCCGGGACGAGGCGCTGATCCGGTTGGAGCACGGGCAGCCGATCCGCTTCGGCGCGGACCTGGCCGGCGGCGTGTTCCGCGGCCCGGACGGCGAGCTGTTCACCGCGCCGGTGACGGCGGACAACGAGGCGCGGGTGCTGGTCCACGACGCGCACGCGGCCAACCCGGCCACCGCCTTCGCGCTGTCCCGGATCGCCGACGCCGACACCCTGCACCACACCCCGATCGGCGTCCTGCGCGACGTCCACCGACCCGTCTACGACGAGCTGATGGCGGGGCAGCTGGCCGCCGCGCAGGCCGATCGCGGGCCGGGCGACCTGGCCGCGCTGCTGGCGGGCGGCGACACCTGGACGGTGGACTGACCGGTCCGGTCCGGTCACTGCGGCGCCCCCTCGGCCATCGGCCGAGGGGGCGCCGCGGGAAAAGCCGTGGGGAGGCTCCCTGGTGGGAGCCTCCCCACGGCTCGGTGCGGCGCGTCAGGTGCGGGGTGTCAGTAGACGCAGGGGATGCCGCCGTCGCTCTGGGCGTCGACCGACGGGCCCTGCACGGGCAGGTTGGCCGCCGGGTCGGACGGGGCCCCGGTCGCGCCGCCGCCCGGCGCTGCGGCGCCGGTCTTGTCGTCGGTCGCGCCGGTGAAGCCGGTGCCGAGGGTGACGACCACCCGGTCGGCGGGGGCCGACGCGGACTCCGTGGCGGTGACGCCGTAGCGGGCGGCGATCTGGTCGGCCGCCTCCTTGGCGCCCTTGCCGTAGGCCACGGTGGTGGTCTTGGGCTTCGCGGCGGCGCTGCCGGTCTTGCCCGCCTTGAAGCCCATCGCGACCAGGGCCTTGGATTCGGCGGTGGAGGAGACCCCGGCGGCCGTGGAGGCGTTGAAGACGTCCACGGTGGTGGGGGCGGCGGCCTTGGTGGTGGGCGGCGCGGTCGTGGCCGGAGCGGAGGGGGCCGCCGGGGCGGGCGTGTCGCCCGCCGCGTCGGGGGCGGCCGGTGCGGAGTCGGCGTAGCCGAAGATCTGCTTGACGACCTTCTGGAGCTTCGCGGGGGTGACCAGGTTGACGTCCTGACCGTTGCGGGTGCCGAAGCCGTCGAAGGTCAGGGTGTTGAACTCGACGTTGCCGCCGGTGAGGTTGGGGGCCTGCTGGGCGAAGTCGAGGACGTTCCACTCGTTGTCGATGACCAGGTCCTTCTGCACCACGCCGAACAGCTGCTGCAGCTTGCCGAGGTCGCTGATGACGCCGTCCTGCTTGAGCTTGTGCACGACGGAGGAGATGAAGGCCTGCTGGCGGTGGGTGCGGGCGAAGTCGCCGCTGTTTCCGTCCGGGCCGTCCAGGTTGTGGCGCTGGCGGACGAAGGAGAGCGCCTGGGAGGCGTTGAGCTTGTTGATGCCCTTGTGGAAGTCGGCACCGGAGCCCTGGCCCTCCATGGCCGGGTCCTTGGTGTCGTGGGTGAGGCAGACCTCGATCGGCTCGACGGCCTTGGCGATGTCGTAGAAGCCCATCAGGTTGACTTCGGCTATGTGGTCGACGGGCTGGTCGAGGAACTTCTGCACGGTCTGGATGGTGGCCGCCCGGCCGGCGTCGCGGCCGGCCTTCTCCAGGTCCGCGCCCTTGAGCCCCTTCGCCTGGAGGGCCGGGGTGGCCTTCTCCTTGGCCTCGCCGTAGGCCTCCTTGATCTTGCGCATGCCGGCCTGCTTGCCGTCCCCGGTGTAGGTCATGACGTAGTCGTCACGGGGGATGGAGACGGCCTGCGCCTTGCCGCCGCCGGCTGGGATGTGCAGCAGGATCAGGGAGTTGGTGTTGTAGCCGCCGATGTCGGAGCTGTGGCCGGCGTGCAGTTCGTCCTGGACGAACTCCGGCGGCAGGTCCGTCCCGTCCATGTTCTTGCGGCTGTCGAGGCCGATCAGCAGGATGTTGACGGAGTTGTCGAGGTGCTTGGGCGCGTTCTTCTTGGTCTCGGCGATGGCGTTGGAGGTGGTCATCCCGTCGGTGAGGGACGTCACCTCGTACCAGACCACCCCGCTGGCGGCGAACACCGCCAGGGCGACCGAGCAGGCCAGCGTCCGGCCCGCGATCAGCAGGGGGGAGGTGCGGCGGGTCGGGGGCGCGGCGGCGCGGCCGCCGTCCCGGGTCTGCGGGTTCTCAGCCATGGTCCCTCCTCCGGTCCCGGACCAGCCGGACCACGATCACCAGGGCGGCCGCTGCGGCGGCCGCGGCCATCACGGGAAAGTCGTGGACCACCCACTTCGCGGAGCCGGTGGCCAGGTTCTTGCCCCGGTAGGCGTCGCCGTTGGCCAGCAGTTCCGCGCCGGCCGTCACCCCCAGGACCAGCAGCGGAGTGGAGGCGAGGACCCACCACCAGCCATTGCGGCTGCTGAGTGCGGCCGCCAGGCCGGTGCCGAGCACGGCGCCCACCAGGAAGGCCGTCCCCATGCCGGGGCCGGAGAGCTCGTCGATCCCGGCGCCCACCGCCGGCAGCCCCACGGCCAGGGCCACGGGCAGGGCCGCTCCGCCGGGGAAGGGGCGGACGGGGGCCTTGCTCGCCCGCCGACGGGATCCCTGGTCGGAGGTGCGCCCCGGTGCCCGCCGGTCGGGTGTCCGCCCCGGTGACCGCTGGTCGGCGGTCCGTTGGTCGGTCGTCCGCGCCTGCGTCTCCTGGCCGGGCGTTCGCCCGCGTGCCTCCTGGTTGGACGTCCGTCCTCGCCGCCCCGCCACGCACTCACCCCCGGTGTTCCCGTGCTTTGCGCCCCTGTGGCGCCTGCGCCCGGTCCTCGTGTGATGAGCCGTTGTGCGCTGCCACTTCTGGACGCTGCTGTTCGGCCGGCCGGTTCCCGCGCTCGGCTTCCGTGTTCCGGTCGGGGGCAGGCGTGCTGTTGAATTCCCTCTACACGGGTGTAGAGGTTGTAGGCAGCATAGAGCACCCTTGTTCGATGGCAACCCGGCTCAGGCGGGCTCGGGAGACACTACACCGGGCAGTTTTCGAGAGTCCCGGTAGATGAGGAGTGACGCCGTGGCGGCGACGGGCGGAGCGGGACGGCCGGAGAAGCGCAAGGCGATCACGCGGGCCGCGACGGCGGTGTTCGGGCGCGAGGGATACGTCCGGGCCAGCATGGACGCGATCGCGGCGGAGGCCGGGGTGTCCAAGCGCACGGTCTACAACCACTTCGCCGACAAGGAGACCCTCTTCCTCTCCGTCGCACTCCAGAACTCGGCCGAACTGACCGACACCATGCGCGAGTTGATGGACAAGCACCTCGACCGGGTGGTGGACCTGCGCCGGGGCCTCACCGACTTCGCGGTCGAACGGGCCCGGGCCGTCCTCTCGGCCGGTGACCGCGGCGCGCTCGGCCGGGCCATCCGCGCCGAGGTCGCCAACATCCCGGCCGACGTCCTGGAGGCGTGGCTGGAGGCCGGCCCGATCGCCTCGCAGCGCGACCTCGCGCAGCGGTTCGAGGCGATCGCGGACCGAGGCCTGCTGGCCGTCGACGACGCCCCGCAGACCGCCGAGCAGTTCACGCTGCTGACCTTCCACGGCGTCGCCGAGCGCTCGTTCTGGGGCGCCCTGCCGGTGGCGGACGAGGAACTCGCCCGGATCGCGGCGCTCGGTGTCGACGCCTTCCTGCGGATCCACCGGGTTCCTGTGGCGCGGTGACGGCGCGGGTGCCTGCGGCACGGTGACGGTGCGGGTGCCTGCGGCACGGTGGCGGCGGACGCCGGAGCGTGAGACGCCCGCAGCGCGGTGACGGCGGACGCCTGACCGTGACACGCCGTCGGGGAGGGGTTCGGCGGCGTGTCACGGGGCCCACTCGTGGGCGAGCGGGTCGAGGACCGGCTTGCCGACGAACCCCTCCGCCGGCCCAGGGGTGGCTCGGGCGGAGGGTGGTGGGCGCGGACCGGTCCGCCCGCCGGAGTCGGCGAACGGACCGGGGACGGGTCGGGTCCGACGATTCGCGCCCCGGGCGGAACCGTCGGACCCCTCTCGGGGAGCCGTCAGCCGATCTTCCAGCGCTGGGCCGGGTCGCTGCCGTTGCAGGACGTCACCGAGGTGAGCTGGGCGACGCCGTTGGACTTGAGGCACTGGCCGGTGGCCACGTTCTGGATCAGGTACCAGCCGCGGTCCTCGCTGGTGCGGATCCACTTCTGGTTGGCCGGCAGCCAGTCGCCGGCCGGGCGGTTGAGGCCGTCCCAGCCGCCGGGGGTGTCCCAGAGCTGGACGGCGCCCGAGCCGGTGTCGAGGTCGACGACCTTGCCGGCCGAGCCGTGCGAGATGGCGGTGGTGCCGTCGCAGTAGCCCCAGAACGACCAGGTCTGCGCGGGGCTCTGGTTGCCCTGGTAGACGCCGATCCGCCGGCCGTTGCTCTCCGTGTTGGCCGGCAGGTCCAGGACGCCGGTGGCGCCGTTGTAGACGGCGGTGACGGTCTGCAGGTTCGGCGCCAGCTCGCAGCCGGCGGCGTGCGCGGCCGGGGCGGTGACCACGGCCGCCCCCGCGACGGCCGCGACGGCGCCGAGCCCGGCGAGGAACCTGCGGGTACGGGTGACGGGTTTCATCGGGTTCTCCTTCTTGGGTGTGGTGGATCCGGGTGTGGTCGAGGTGCGGCGTCAGCCGCGCGGGACCTGGAGGGCGTCCCACTGCTTGGGGCCGGGGATTCCGTCGGCGTCGCTGCCGGAGTCACCCAGCTTGTGCTGCCAGTTGCGGAAGGATTCGAGGTCCGCCCCGGACCACTCGGGGCCGGGGCCCTCGGCGTAGGCGGAGCAGCCCTCGGCGACCAGGCGCTCTCCCATCCGGGTGATGACGTCGCTCTTCTGGCCGTCCTGGAAGAAGTCGGCGCCGGGGAAGGGCTCGTAGCCGCCCTCGCCTCCGTCCCCGCTGCTGTCGGCCTGGGGCCGGGCGCCGCCGTTCGGCTGGTCGGCGGCGGAGGCCTCCTGCCCGAAGTAGACCGCCCCCTGGCGGTCCCGCCACTGCGGGTCGGCGAGGATGACGCCGTCGGCGAAGTCCGGGACACCGTACCCGTACACCCAACTCGACTTGCGGTCACGGGTCTTGAGGTAGACGCCGTCGCCCTCGGAGCTGCCGTCGTCGTTGGTGTTGCCCTCGACGGTGGTGATGGTGGAGCTGGTGTAGGCGACGCAGATGCCGGTGTGGCTGCCGCCGCCGGGGCCGTAGAACACCTGGCCGCCGATCACCGGGTAGTCGGTGAAGCGGTCGCGGTCCCTGAACCAGGCGACGCCCTCGGCGCAGGAGGCCGTCACCGGGAACAGCCCGGCGTTGCCGGACTGCTGGGCGCACCAGGCGACGAAGGTCGCGCACCAGGCCTCGCCCTGGGACCACTCCAGGCCGGGGACGGTCGGGGAGTACTTCTGGATGTTGTTCCAGTGCGAGCCGCTGCGGCCCTCCTGGTATCCGACCTCGTCTCGGGCGACGCGGATCAGGTCCGCCGCGTTCGAGGACATGAGGGTGGCTCCTTGCTTGCTGTGGCTGCTGTGACGGCTGAGGGGGCGGGGAGGTCAGGCCTGGGCGAAGGTCTGGACGTAGCGGCCCCAGTTGCCGCGCTGGCGGGGGGTGTAGCCGATGCCGATGGAGGTGAAGTCGCGGCCCAGGATGTTGTCGCGGTGGTGCGGGCTGTTCATCCACATCTGCATGGCCTCCGCCACGCTGTTGCCCGGGGTGACGTTCTCGGCGGCCGAGCGGAACTGGAAGCCGGCGGCGTGGATGCGGTCCCACGGGTTGCTGCCGTCGGTGCCGTCGTGCTGGGTGAGGTCGTGGGACGCCATGTCGTTGGCGTGCCGCTGGGCGGCGGCGCTCAGGCGGTCGTCGAGCCGCAGCGGCTGGAGGCCGGCCCGGCCGCGCTCCGTGTTGACGGAGGCCAGCATCTCGGTGCGGAAGTCGCCGCCGGGCTGCGGCTGCGGCTGGGGCTGGGGCTGCTGCTGGCCGCCGGCGCCGCCGTTCTGGCCGCCGGCCGGGATGAGCTGCCAGCGCTGCGCCGGGTTGTTGTCGTCCTGCTTGGTGAGGGTGAGCGGGGCGCCGGGGGCGGCCGCGGTGAGGAACAGCTGGCCCTCGTCGCCGCGGACGGTCCGGACCCGGAACCAGTCGTTGTCGATGACCTCCAGCACCCAGCGCTGGTTGGGCTGCCCGTGCTCGTTGAACAGCCAGGTCTGGCCGGTGGAGTAGTTGTAGTCGATGACGACGGCCTGGCCGGGGGCGTGCCTGCCGTTGGTGAGCTGGGTCTCCAGGAGCCAGCTGCCGCCGTCCTTGGCCCAGAAGACCCAGCCCTGGGCGGTGGTGCCGTTGGGGCCCCAGGACTGGACCGGGGTGCCCGGGCTGCTCTGGCTGGAGCGCACGTCGGCGACCGTTCCGTTCGCGGACTTGAGGGTCCAGACCTGGCCGTTCTGCGGGAGCGTGGGCATGAGTGGCGCCTATCTTCGATGGGAGTGGCCCCGGCTCCGCACTGGTGCGGTCCGCGACCTGACGAGAGAGAAGATCGCGGACCGCGGTAGACAAGTGATCAACAAGGGGGGCCCCGGGCCCAGGGCCTGCCAGGTCTCGTCCGGCCCGCCGAGATCGGCCGGGACCTAGGGCTGCGGCAGGCCGTCCAGCAGGGCCCTGGTCCGCTCGGCGTCCTCGCCGAGTCCGAGCCGCTCGTACACCTCCAGCGCGTCCGCCAGGCAGGCACGGGCCTGGAGGGGGCGGCCGAGGCCGGTGAGCGCGGTGCCCAGGGTGCGCAGCAGCGCGGCCTCCAGGGCGGCGCTGGTGCGGCGGGCGAGCGGCAGCGCCGCCTCGGCGGCGTCGGCGGCGAGCAGCCAGCGCTCGGCCTCGGCGTGGATCCGGGCGGCGAGGTCGCCCGCCGCCGCCGCGAACACCGTCACCTGGAGGGCGGCGAACTCGTCGCGGGCGCCGGCCGCGTGGGCGAGCGCCGCCTCCGGGTCGCCGCACAGGCGCAGGACCCGGGCCAGGTAGTAGCGCCCGGTGGCAGCGGACACCGGGCCGGAGCCGCTCATCAGGCGGGCGCCGCGCTCGGCGGCGTCCCGGGCCTCGGCCAGCCGGCCGGTCTGGGCGCAGCTGAACGCGAACTCGCCGAGGGCGCTGCCCTCGGAGCGTTCGGCGCCGAGGCGGCGGAACAGGTCGGCGGCACGGCCGGCGTGTCGGGCGGCGTCGGCGTAGCGGCCGTGGACGCGGGCGTTGCCGCCGAGGGTGAGCAGGGCCTTGGCGAGGACGCGGACCTTCGGGCCGTCGCCGCTGGCCCCGTTGCCGCCGTCGTCGTCCTGGCAGAGCGCGACGGCCTGGCGGATGTCCTGCTCGGACTCGGCGTAGCGGTTGATGTGCCAGAGCATGCCGCCGCGCACGTAGCGGGCGAGGGCGAGCGGGCCGTGGTCGCCGCGGGCGGCGGCCTCGCGGGCGACGCGGTCGGCGAGGTCGGCGATGTCGCGGGTCTGGGTGCGTTCGGCGAGTACGGAGCCCATCCGGTCGGCGAGTTCGGCCGCCCGGTCGAGCGGCAGCGCCGGGTCGGCGCAGCTCAGGGCGATGGCGGAGGCGTGCACGCCGGCCTGTTCGCGCATCCAGCGGACGGCGGCGGGCCCGTCCGTGATCGTCTTCCCGGGGGAGCGGACGGGTGCGTCGAGCAGGCTGAGTTCGACCGGGTCGGCCTTGCGGGCGGCGCGGTCGGCGTTGCGGGCGGTGGCCAGGCAGTAGTCGACCAGCCGGTCGGCGGCGGCGGTGCGTTCGGCGGCGGGCTCCTCGGCGGCGAGCCGGCCGCGGGCGTAGTCGCGGACCAGGTCGTGGAAGCCGTAGCGGCCGAAGCGGGGGGAGTGCAGCAGGTTGAGGTCGACGAGCGCTTCGAGGAGTTCGTCGGTCTCGGCTTCGGTGCGGCCGAGCAGTGCGGCCGCGCAGGGCAGCGGGACGTCCGGGGCGTCGGGCAGGGACAGCAGGCGGAAGGCGCGGGCGAGTTCGGCGTCGAGGCGGTGGTAGGAGAGGGCGAAGGTGGCCTCCACGGTCCGTTCGCCGTCGCTGAGTTCGGCCAGCCGGTGTTCCCGGCGCAGCCCGTCGGCGAGCGCGGCCAGGGTGAGCGCGGGGTCGGCGGCGAGCCGGGAGGCGACGATGCGCACGGCGAGCGGCAGCAGTCCGCAGGCCCGCACGATCTCCTCGGCGGCCCCGGGTTCGGCGTCGACGCGGTCGGCGCCGACGATCCGGGTCAGCAGTTCCAATGCCTCGGCGGGCGGCAGGGTGTCCAGGCGCATCTGGTGCGCCCCGGCGAGGCCGGCCAGCCGGACGCGGCTGGTGATCAGGACGGCGCAGCCGGACGAGCCGGGCAGCAGTGGTTCGACCTGGCCGAGGGTGGCGGCGTTGTCGAGGACGACGAGGACCCGCCGCCCGGCCAGTGCCGAGCGGTAGAGGGCGGAGCGCTCCCCGGTGTCGAGCGGGATCTCGGCGGCGGCCACGCCGAGGGCGCGCAGGAAGCCGGCGAGCACCGCGCCCGGGTCCAGCGGGGTGCGGTCGGCGCCGCGCAGGTCGGCGAAGAGCCGCCCGTCGGGGAAGCGTCCGTGGGCCTGTCGGGCGACGTGTACGGCGAGCGTGGTCTTGCCGACCCCGCCCATGCCGTCCAGGGCGGAGACCACGACGGCTCGGCCGCCGGCCCCGGCGAGGCGGTCGACCAGGGTCTCGACCTCCTCGGTGCGGCCGGTGAAGTCGGCCAGGCCGTCGGGCAGTTGGTCGGGCGGCTGCCAGGCGGCGGCGGGTTCGGCGCGGGCGGAGGCGGCGGGGGCGGGCAGCAGGGACGGGTCCTCGCGCAGGATCCGCAGGTGCAGTGCGGCGGGACCGTCCTCGGCCGTCGGAGCGGCGGCGGCCGTCGGCGGCCGGCGGGTGTCCTCGTGCCGGGTGGGCCCGTCCCCGCCGGACGGCAGTCGGCGGCGGGCGTCCTCGTACACGGCGAGCGCCTCGGCCTTGCGGCCCGCCTGGTAGAGGGCGCGCATCAGGACGGCGGTCAGCCGGGGCCGTTCGGGGTGTTCCAGGGCGAGTGCGGCGGCCTCGGCCGTCAGACCGGTGTGGTCGCCGATTTCCGCGTCCAGCTCCAGCCGCGTCTCCTTGGCGTGAAGTCGCTGTTCGGCGAGGCGGGAGCGGACGGCCTCGGCGTGCGGCCCGGGCAGCCCGGCCAGCGGTTCGCCGACCCACAGCCGCTGCGCGGCCAGCAGGACCTCCCGGACTTCCTGCGGCGGGGCCTGCTCGTCGCGCAGCCGTCCGGCCGTGGCCAGCAGTTCCTCCCAGCGGGCCGCGTCCACCTCCGCGTCCGGCACCCGCAGCGCGTACCCGTCGCCGACCCGCACCAGCGGCATCCGCTGCGGATCCGGCCCGGTGTACGGCTTGAAGGCCGAACGCAGCCGGGAGACGGCCAGCTGGACGGCCTTGCGGGGGTCGGCCGGTGCGGCCCCGCCCCACACCCCCTCCACCAGCACCGGCGTCGCCACCGTCCGTCCGGCGGCGTCCAGCAGCACCGCCAGGACGGCCCGCTGCTGCGGTCGGCCCAGTTCGATCTCCCGCTCCCCGTGCCAGGCGCGCAGTGGTCCCAGCAGTCCGAACCGCAGCCCGGACGCCCCGATGTCAACCATGTCCCGTCCCCGAATGTCGTCCGGTGCCCGGATCACGCCACTTCCGTACGGACGGCGGCGCCCCCTGATCCGGTCACCTATGCTCTGTCACGGATTGTGTACTTGAACTCATGGCTTCGAGGGGTGGGGGCATGGGGCTCGAATTCCGTGTTCTGGGGCCGCTGCGGGCCCGGTGTGACGGCCACGAGATCGATCTCGGTCGGCCGCAGCAGCGGGCCGTGCTGGCCGCCCTGCTGCTTGCCCCGGGCCAGCTCGTGCCCACTGAACGGCTGGTCGAGGGCTTGTGGGGCGAGGATGTCGCCCGTTGGCCCAAGGCCCCGGCCGGCCAGATCGGCACCCACGCGCACCGGCTGCGCCGTGCCCTCGCGGCCCCCGGCCTGCTGGTCGCCACCGCCGGTGGCTACCGGTTGGAGGTGGACCGGGCCGCCGTCGACCTGTTCCGCTACGAGGCCGGGGTGGGCGAGGCCGTCACGCTGCGCTACGACGACCCGGTGCGGGCCCGGGAGCTGCTCGCCGGCGCGCTCGCGCTGTGGGAGGGGCGTGCGCTGGACGGCGTGCCCGGCGGTTTCGCCGAACGCGCCCGCGAACGGCTCGCCGCCGGTCACCATGCCGCCGTCAAGGTGCTGCACGACCTGGACCTGGCGCTCGGCCGGCACGCCGAGGCGCTGCCCGCGCTGGACGCGCTCGCCGCCGCACACCCGCGCGACGAGGAGGTGCAGCGCCTCCACCTGCTGGCCCTGCACCGCTGCGGGCGGACGGCCGAGGCGCTGGCCGCCTTCGAGGCGCTGCGCGAACGGCTGGACCGCGAGCTGGGGCTCGAACCGGCACCGGCGGTCGCGGACCTGCACGCCCGCATCCGGAGAGGGGACACCGAGCTCGCGGCGCCGTCCGCCCCGGTACCGCCGCGCCGGCCCGCCCGGCCCTGCCAGCTGCCGCCGGACATCCCCGACCTGGTCGGGCGGGCGGCCCAGGTGCGGGAGGCCGAGCGGATCCTGCGGTCCGGTGGCGGCGACGGTGCCGGTGCCGGTGATGTCGACGGCGGTGATGCCGGGGCCTCGCCGGTGCTCGGCCTGTCCGGGCCGGCCGGCAGCGGCACCTCCGCGCTCGCGGTGCACCTGGCGCACACCGTCCAGGACGCCTTCCCGGACGGGCAGCTGTACGCGGCCGGCGGGACGGCGGAGCCGGGAGCGGTGCTGGCCGCCTTCCTGCGGGCCCTGGGGGAGCGGCCCGTCGAGGACGCCGGTGTCGGCGAACTGGGCGTGCGCTACCGGGCCGCGCTCGCCGGTCGGCGGGTGCTGGTCGTGCTCGACGGCGTCACCGACCCGGCGCCGCTGCTGCCCGCGGTGGCGGGCTGCGCGGCCGTCGTGGCCGGCGCCGAACCGGGCGCCCTGCCCGCCGACGCGGCCCGGCTGGCCGTCGGCCCGCTGGAGCCGCACGACGCGTACGAGCTACTGGCCCGGGTCGTCGGCGCCGAGCGGATCCGCCGGGAGCCGGGCCCGGCCGCCGAGGTCGCCGAGCTCTGCGGCTACCTGCCCGTACTCCTGCGGTCGGTGGCGGCGCGCCTCGCGGCCCGCCCGCAGTGGTCCGTCGCCGACCTGGTCCGCTGGCTCGCCGAACGGGGCGCCTGAGCGGCGCTCCGGGCCGGTGCGGTGGTCAGTAGAGGTCCGAGGACATCGCCCACATGCGGATGTCGTTGGTGGGCGTGGTGACGATGGGGACCTCGCCGTCACCCCAGTAGATGGCGACGCCGCCGAGCTTCTTCACCACCAGCCGGGCGCCCGGGTGCCCGTACGTGCCGGAGGACCAGCAGACGCCCCCGGAGGCGGAGTAGACGACCAGGTTGCCGTCGGACTGCATGACCGCCTTGTACCCGCAGTGGTTCACGTGGGTGCCGGAGTTCCAGACGGCCAGCGGGTTCGGGGTGTTGTACCCGCGGTAGACGACCAGGTTGCCGTCGGACTGCATGATCAGCCGGGAGTTCTCGGAGTCGACGTGCCAGCCCGGGTAGAGCGGCTCGTCGTTCCAGAGCGTGTGGGTCGTCGGGTCGTACGCCGCCTGCGCGGTGCCGGCCCCCAGCATCGTCCCCGTCAGCGCCAGCGCCGTGGCCGCCACCCCGACGGCCATGCGTCGCACTGCCTTCACTGCCTTCATCCCCGGGTACCTCTTTCGTCCATATCGCGCCCGTGAAAGTTCGGGGCGCCCCGTGGGACTGACCATGGGACAAGGCGGTAGACAAACGATGAACGATCCCGTTGATGGGCGGGGGCGGGACGGCTCAGCCCCGGTGCTCCTCGTCCTCGTGGGTGGCGGCGTGGTCGGCTCGGCGGCCTGCGGTCGGGCCGGACATCACCCGCCGGGCGTTGGCCTCGGCCTCGCGCTCGAAACGGTCGGACGGGTCGCTGACGCTCAGCCCGGAGCCGTTGTCGGAGCCCGCCACGGGGCCCTGCCGCTGCTGGAGCACGTGGGTCAGCTCGTGGGCGAGGGTGTGCCGGTCGCCGCCGCCGTCGCCTATGACGACGTGGTTGCCGGAGGTGTAGGCGCGGGCGCCGATCTCGGCGGCGGAACTCCGGGCGGCGCTGTCGTCGTGGATCCGGACGTCCGAGAAGTCGGCGCCCAGGCGGGCCTCCATGTCGGCGCGGGTGGCGCCGTCGAGCGAGCGGCCGCCGCTGCGCAGCACGTCGTGGACGGCGGCGGCGGAGCGCTGCACCTGGCCGGCCCGCTGGAGTCGTCGGACGACGGCGGCGTTCCCGACGGACGCCTGGAGGCCGAGCAGCGCGGGCGCGGGTGCGGGTGCGGGTGCTGGCGCGTGCGTGGGTGCGGGCGCGTGCGCGGGTGTCCGGGCGGTCGAGGGGGCGTGCGCCTTGTCGTCACTGTCGCTGGTCCTCATCGGCGTCCCTTCGGGTCGATGGCCGGTGAGTCCTGGATACCCCGCCCGCACCCGGAGCGATAGGGATGGCGGGGGCAGCAACCCTGCCCACCGGGGGCAGCCCCGCCCGCCGGTCGGTCCCCAACGCGCGGGCAGGGCAGGGGGATCGCCGTCGAGGGCAGGGCGTGCAGGCGAGGCGGCCATGGTGGATCAGTGAAGCCGGTACTCCTCGTGCGGTGTGGCCCGGTCCCACACCGCCTCGAATGCCGACTTCACCAGTTCGACGACGGCCGGCTCGGTGCGCCATTCACGGTCGACGACCTCACCGACACCCGAGAAGTACGTGAACAGCACCGACGACCCGTCGAACAGCCACAGGTCGGTGCCGGGCAACGCGATGTCGGCCGCCTTCCGGCGGGGAAGCCAGCGGATCTGTTCGCCCGCCCGGACGTTCGGGAACGTCACGTCGTACTCGTACCGGATGTAGTCGGTGACCGGTTCGGAGACGACCCGGGCACGCCTCATCACGACACCGCGCGCCGTCGTCTCGGCCACCACGTCCAGGAACGGGCGCCACCAGGACGACCGCTCGGCAGCAGGGTCAAGGTGTTTCCCCTGCTGCCATGCGATGAACTCGGGGTCGCTGGGCTGGTAGGCGTCGCGCATCTCAAGATGCACGGCGGAAACCTTGGCCTCGGCCAGGCCCTCAAGTACCGGGTTCGTCATCGCTCCTACTCACTGTCGGGCTTGGGGATGAACTGAAGCATGATCTCGGGAAGCCTGATGATCGTCTCGTGATCGGGCACGTCGGTGGAGTGGCCGGGGATCGAACCGATCTCCTGACATGCCTTCACTTCGTTGTCCGTGGCCTTGTAGGACTGGATCAGCAAGTCTCCGGTTTCCTCGTCCAACCAGATCGTCGGCGAGTCCGTGTCCGGGGTGTTCGGGATGATGCCGAGGAACCTCAGGGCCATTCTCACTCCCGTAGTCGAGTGGGGTGCACCGGTGTGCGTGAGCCTCACCCTTCCGGTTGATCGCCGCCAAGAGGGCGGTAGGACGTTTGCCGCCCGCTCGTTGGGCTCCAACGAGCGGGCGGGTGCGGCCTCCTCCTACGGCACCTGGCCAACGCCAGATTGCCTTGCTGGACGCCGGATGGCGCGCGTGCACCGGTCAGTGGAGCTGGAAGTCCTCGTGCGGGACCGCCCGCTCCCAGACGGCCTCGAACGCGGAGTGGGAGAGCTTCACGGGTTGCGGGTCGGTGCTGATCTCGTCGTCGACGAAGTCGCCCTCGCCGCTGAAGTGGTGGACGACGAGCAGCCGCCCGTCGATGAGCCAGAAGTCGTTTCCGGGGAGCGCCAGGTCGGTCGTCTGCTGACGGGGGAGCCACCGGACCTGCTCGCCGGAGGCGATGTTCCGGAACGTGATCTCGTGTTCGAACCGGATGTACTCGCTCACCGGCTCCGACACCACACGGGCGCGCCGGACCTCGACGCCTCGGGCGGTGGTTTCGTGGATCAGCTGCAACCACGGGTTCCACCACGACGAGCGGTCGGCCGGGTCGTCCCGGTGCCCGTCGAGCCAGCGGAGGAACAGTGGGTCGTCCCGCATGTAGCCGTCGCGCATCTCAAGGTGAAGCGCGGAGCGGGTGCAGGATCGCAGCAGGTCCTCAAGTGGGGGATCTGCGGGCATCGTTCACCTCCGGGAAGAACTGCATCGTTCGTCTGGGAGATTCGACCACGGCCTCGACCCTCCGGGCGCCGATCTTCGCGGGACGGCCGGGGTTCGCGCGCAGCCGAGATGCTCGAAGAGGAGGTCACCGGCGTGGTCGTGTCGGAAGGCGGGAATCGGCCAACGATGCGTCATGGCGGGCTCTTTGAGGGCGGGAGACCGGCTGGGCAACGAGAGGTGCCCGCTCGTCGGGATCGACGAGCGGGCGAGGGAGCGTAGCTGTGGAGCGGGGCTGCCTCAGATGGCGAAGAGGCGGCGGCGGGGAGCGCGCGCGATGACCTTGGCGTGTTTGAGGGTGCCGGTGATCTCGATCCGGAGCCGGGGGCTGGTGGCGTCGCCGCCGCCGTTGGAGCGCTGCTTGACCTTGGAGAAGACGAGGGTGAGATCGTCGGTGTCGAGGGTGACGAGGCCCGGCGGGCTGATGATGAGCAGCTTGCCGTGCCGCAGGGCCGCGTCGATCAGAAGGGTGTCGGCCGTGATGACCGCTTCGGTGAAGTCGAGGACGACCGTGCAATGTTTCGGCCGCAACTCGATGTGCCGGGGGACCACCCAGCGCCCGGCCCGGGTGTACTTGCCGCCGCGCTGGTCGATGACCAGCACGTCCTTCGGCGTGGGCACGGCCGACGCGAAGCTCGGCAGGTCGGTGGTCAGCTCAGCCAGCTCGGCGAGCGTCCGGGCCGAGAGCGCGGATTCCAGCCGGGCTTCGAGCTCCTCGGGGGTGAGCCGGCCGTCTGCGGCGGCGACCTGCAGCGTTTCTACGGTGCGGTCCCGGTCCTGATGGGATGCCCGTAGCGCGGGCAGGTCTCTCGACATGGGTCCACGCTAACCCAGTGCGGGCGGCCCGGAACAGGGAGCTGAGCGGAGGCGGTCAGCACCGAGTGTGCTGACCGCCGGGCGTGCGTGGAGTTCAGGCTCGGACGAGATGGTCGAACTCGCCGGCCTTGGCGCCGAGGAGGAAGGCGCGGAGTTTGGGGACGGTGGTGGTGACGATGACGTCGGGGTCGTCGGACTCGCGGAAGTGACGGAGGCTGTCGACCCCAGTCGCTAGTTCAAGACATGTGCTGCCGCCGTCTGCGTCGCTGAAGGATGACTTCTGCCAGGCAAGGTCGGACATCGGGCGCCTTTCACGTTTGAAGCTGGTAGATGAGGTGCTGAAGGAGTCCCCACGAGTCACGAGAGGAATCACGCCTGGGCTTCGACGCATCCACGGCCGGTAATGAGAGATCGCAGGCCTCGCGAAACTTCTGGTGGTAGGCCACTACATCTGATGGATCCCCAAGGTGAATAGCGCGCTTGGGCCCATCCAGGATGATGGTCGACAGCGCGGTGCACCCGGGGTCGCAGATCAGGAAGGCGCCTGTGTAGGGGACCTTCTTGGGGGCGTCGAATGGAATGATCTCGATCGTGACATTGGGTAGCTCCGCCATATCGACGAGGTGAAGAAGCTGCTCGTGCATGACCGACTTGCCGGCGAACCGCATCTGAAGAGCTGCTTCGTGGATGACGAATCGAAACTGACGCCTACTGTCGGTCAGGACGCGCTGCCGCTGTAGACGGAACTGGACGGCGGTCGCCGTGTCCCAACGGCCATCTTGGTAAGCATCCTTGTAGATAGCTTCGATATAGCCCGGGACCTGCAAGCTGCCGGGGATATGGAGCGTATCGAACACTGAGAAGGTCTGTGCCCTGTCCTCCGCCTCGGCCAGATCCAGCGCGAGTGTCGGAACTTTGCCCTCGAACTCGCTCCACCAGCCCTTGCCGCTGCTCCGCCCCATCTCGGTAAGACCCGCGCGGTATACCGGGTCCGTGCAGCCATAGGCGTCGAGCCAGACTTCGAGGCGTTCGGGGTTGAGAGTGATCCGACCAGCCTCGGTGTGGCTCACTGCCGGAACCTTCATACCGACCAGTGCCCCGGCGTCGGCAGACGACAGCCCGGCGGCTGTCCGCAGGTGCTGCAGCTCCTCGCCGAATCGGCGCTGCCGTTGGCTGATTGGTCCCTTGTATCCCACGATCGTCCTTCCCTGTCGGCGCAGTCTCGCGCACAACCCCTCCGGGATGCCACCAACGAGTGATGGCTGGTACGAGTCTCCTGGATCTGCTTGCAACCTTGCCAGGCAGACCCCTGCTCTCAGTGTTGCACTGATCACATGACGGAGCGTCAGTCCGGTTCATGGCGACGTTTCCGCCGATTCCCCTCCTCTCCTCCTGGGGTCTCCCATGCGTGCTTCCAACCCTCCCGACTGGACCGCCGCCCGCACCGAGCTGTGCGACCTCCTCACCACCGCCGGCTGGCCGCCCCCCACCATCTCCGACGCCGAACTCGCCCTCCACGAACTCTTCTTCAACGCGTGGAAGCACGCCGGGAGCCTCGCGCCCCTCGTCGTGCTGTCCCTCCTCAACCGCAGGCTCCGGGTCTCGGTCTGCGACGACAGCCAGACCCTCCCGCCCGAGCCGTGCGTCCCCGCCGACCCCCTCGCCCTCTCCGGCCGGGGCCTCCACCTCGTCCGTTCCCTCACCCACCGCTTCGGCACTGACCTGCGTAAGCAGGGCAAATCCGTCTGGTTCGAACTGCAGTTGGACGCCGCCTGATGCCTCTTCCCCGCCGCTACCCGATGCTGCCGACCGACCCCCGGATCCGGTACTACACCGACGACCACATCCGCACGCTCCTCGCCGAAGTCGACGAGCGCGGCCGCAGGTTCGGCCTCATCTTCCCCTCCGCGACCACCGACCGCACCATCGACGGCCGCATCCTCGTCCGCTTCAACACGGCCCCCGCCTCCACCCTCCTCAACCTCCTCTCCCTCCTCCTCGCCGCCGACCGAGACCGCGACGACCCGTGCGCTTTCTGATCGCGGCCGCCTTCGCCGTCCTCCTCGCCCTGGCGATCGCCACCGTCGTCCTGGGCGTCATCACCGCACTCAACGTTGCAAAGCCCGAGGAGGAGGACCCCTGACATGTCCGACCCCGCCCCGGAGCCCGACTTCGGCCCCAACCCCCTGGCCAACGCCCTCGCCGCGACCCACTACGCCGTCGCCGCCGCCTTCAACACCCTCGCCCCCGGCGCCGCCCAGCCCGTCCCCGACGACTTCGACTGGCGCGAACTCGAAGCCTTCATCTTCCACTTGGGCTTCGCCGCCGACGACTCCGACGCCGCTCTCAACCTCTACCGCCTGCTCACCGCCGTCCAGCGCATCGCCTACCGCGAGGCCGCCGGTCGCAACGCCGCCGGGCACCCCGCCCGCCTCAACCCCCACCTCAACCCCAGCCCGAGCCCTCGCTCGTCCTCGACCGCGTTCACCCGTGGGAGTAGTGCCGGGTGAATGCCACCGACCGCGCCCCGCGCGGCCCCTAGCGTGGGCAGCGCCAAGCGCCAGCCACCCCAGGGGAGGGGACCCGACGTGTCCGACGTCGCCGAATACCTGCTGCTCTACGTCGAGGGCGACGCGGTCGTGGCGCACGACGCCGACCTGCGCCCGCACACGTTCCCCCTCCCGCCCGGCGAGCTGGGCGCCACCATTGCCCGGGCCGACGCGGCCGGCGGTGCGCAACTCCTGTTGACCGTCAGCTCGTCCGTGGTCATCTCCTGCCGCAAGATCTGACGGATCGTCAATCTCCGGGCGTGTTCCGCGCCGACCGCCGTCCGTGTCTGGTTGGCTACCCGGATGCGAGGCGACAGGCGCCTCCAAGTCAAAGGAACACCGGCATGACGACAGAGCGCACCAACCCGGCGGCCCGGCTCGGGTTCGAGCCCGGGCAGGTCGTCCAGGAGATCGGCTACGACGAGGACGTCGACCAGGATCTCCGCGAGGGCATCGAGGTGCTGATCGGCCAGGACCTCGTCGACGAGGACTACGACGACGTGGCCGACACCGTCCTGCTCTGGTTCCGCGAGGACGACGGCGACCTCACCGACGCCCTGGTCGACGCCATCGGCCTCCTCGAAGAGGGCGGCATGATCTGGCTGCTCACCCCGAAGCCGGGCCGGGGCGGCTACATCGAGCCCAGCGACGTCAACGAGGCCGCCCAGACCGCCGGCCTCGCCTCGACCAAGGCCATCAGCGCCGCTGCGGACTGGACCGGCATCCGCCTCATCGCCCCCAAGCGCTGACACCCCCGGAGCAGGAAGTCGGCCCCGCCGACTTCCTGCTCCACGCCCTTCGCCTCACCGCTGCGGCAGCTCGCACCCGTCCGGCCCGCAGACCTCGCCGCTGCCCTCACCGCCGGCGCCGCCGACCAGCAGGGGCACCGCCACCCGGCTCTCCCAGGCCTGCTCCAGTGCCGCCGTGAACGTCTCGGCGGGCTGGGCGCCCGAGACCCCGAGCCGCCGGTCGAACACGAAGAACGGGACCCCGGTGGCGCCCATCGCGCCCGCCGTCGCCTCGTCCTCGCGTACCGCCTCCGCGTAGGCGTCCGGATCGGCCAGCACCGCCGCCGCGGCCTCGCCGTCCAGCCCCGCCTCGACGGCCAGTTCCACCAGTCGTCCTTCCGCGAACGCGGATCGCGCGTCGGCGAAGTTGGCCCGGTACAGCGCGTCCAGCAGTTGCCCCTGCCGCCCGTGGTCCTTGGCGAAGTGCAGCAGGCGGTGCATGTCGAAGGAGTTCGCCGCGTCGCGCCCCTCGCGGAGGTACGCCAGCCCCTCCCCGTGCGCGTTGTCCGCGATCCGCGCCTCTGCCGCTTCGGCCTGGTCCAGGCTGAGCCCGTACTTGGCGGCGATCAGCGGGACGACCGGCCGCGCCTCGGCCGGCGAGTGGGGGTCGAGCTCGAAGGAGCGGTGGACGACCTCCACGTCCCCGCGGTGGGGGAACCGCTCCAGGGCCTGCTCGAACCGGGCCTTGCCGATGTAGCACCACGGGCAGTTGATGTCGGTCCAGATCTCCACGCGCACGGCGTCGCTCCCGTCTCCAGCCGTGCGGGGCCTTCCCGCACCCGGCTCCGTGGCCAACGCCGACGACCACCTGAATATTTCTCGTGATGAAATATTCAGGTGCCCGACGGGACCGGCCTCACCGCAGCCGCGCCGTCGCGAGCAGGCCTACAGGAACGCCTCCTGCCATGCGGTCGCCGTCGCCACGTCCCCGAACCCAGGTGCTCGGCGCTCTGCCCGCAGGCCGTTCCGTGGATCGGCAACGGTGGCCGGGACGGCGCCATCGCCGGTCTCCTGCACGGCAGTTACCGTGTCGGTGGCAACCCGAACGGAAGGCGGACAGCGATGGGAACCTCCGCGCACGTCACGGCGCCGCCGCTCCTCGCGGTCGCGGTGCTCCTGCTCGCCGTCAAGTGGGTCAGGCGGCGGCGGAACGGCAGGCCCGTTCCCCTGCTGCCGCGATCGGGACCGGCCTGGGCGGGCGCGTTGGCCGTCGTCGCGTTCGTGCTGGTCACGGGCGCGCTGGCCGGCCGTGCCGGGGATGTGGTCGTGCCGGCCGTCGCGCTCGGGGGACTGGTCGGGGCCTTCGTGGACCTTCGCTTCGGTGCCCGGTGATGACGCCCGGTGATGACGCCGCCGCTGGCCGTGGCCGCGAAACGACCCCGTGCGTGGGAAGTCGGCCCGGCCGACTTCCCACGCAAGCCGTCGCCGGTCAGCAGGAGATGTTGCCGCCGCCGACGTCGGTGCCGAGGACGCCGACGAACTTCTTGTAGAGGTTGATGCGGTCGTTGCGCTCGTCCGGGTTCTTGCCGTTGCACTCCAGGTCGCCGTTGATGCTGCGGATGGTCTCGCCGAAGCCCTTGCCGTTGACGATGGCGTCGTGCGCGGTCATCGTCCCGGCGCCCTTCTGGGTGTTCCAGAACCAGAGGCCGGTCTTCCAGGAGACGGCCGGGTCCTTCTCGGCCAGGTAGGGGTTGTTCAGCAGGTCGATGTGCAGGGCGTCGCCCGCGGCCTTGTAGTTGAAGTTCCAGCTGATCTGGAGCGGGCCGCGCCCGTAGTAGGCGCTCTTGCCGGCGGGACAGCCGTAGGGCTGCGAGGCGTCGCAGTAGTGGCTGTAGTTGGCGGTGTTCTGCTCGACGACGTACCGCAGGCCGCCGGTCTCGTGGCTGACGTTGGCGAGGAACGCCGCGGCCTCGCGCTTGCGGGTGGCGTCGTTGCCGGTGGTGGTGAACCCGGGGTAGGCGCTGAGGGCGTCGGTCAGGCCGCGGTAGGTGTAGAAGGAGTTCCGGCTCGGGAACATCTGGTTGAACTGGGCCTCGCTGACCACGAACGAGGCGGCGGCCGCTGGTGTGGCGTGCCCGGTGAGGGCGGTGGTGCCCAGGGCGACGGTGCTCAGGACGGCGGCCGAGGCGGCCATGGACAGGGTGCGGGAGAGCTTCATCGTCACTTCTCGCTTGTCGTCGGGGTGGGGGTGCTCCGGTGGGTGCTCCGGTGGGTGCACCGGTGGGTGCACCGGTGGGTGCACCGGGGGGTGCTTCGGGAGCGAAGCGTCGGGAACATCGTGGTGCGCCGATTTCGGGAAAAGGCGCCGACCAGCACCCAAACCACTCGTTCGGGGTGTATCCGACCTAGAGGTGAGCGCGATTCAGGCCAATTCCAGCTCGTCCGACACACCGACAGATTGATCATCCGGTCATCAGATACGCGGGATAGCCTCGTCCGCGCACAAGGCAGACACCGCGAGCGGGGGGACGACCACATGGGGCACGCCGACGACGAGGGCGACGAGCGGCTGGCGGCGGAGGGCGAGGTGGCGGTGGCCCGGCTGGCCATCGACTCCGGAGACCTCCCGCACGCCGCCGACCACCTGGCCGACGCGATCCTCGCCGACCCCCAGCTGCCCGAACTGCACGAGGCGCTGGCCGAGTTGTGCGCCGCCGCCGGAGGACCGGCCGCCGCCCGCGACCTGTTCCCGCTGGACGGCCAGGTCTACCTGGGCACCGTCGCCTGCCGGGCCCACGTCGAGGCCGCCGCCGGGGACTGGGACACCGCCGTCGGCCTGCTCGCCTCCGCGATCCAGTACGAGCCCGCGAGACCCTGGGCGCACACCGCCTGGCTCGCCCGCGAGGACCTGCCCGCCCTCGTCGACCCGGACGCCGTCGCCCAGGCGGTGGCCCGGGCCGCCGGCGGACTGCCCGACCCGCTGCCCGCCGAACTCGCAGAAGCCGTCCAGCCGTTCGAGGACTTCGTCCAGTCCGTGGTGGCCCGCCACGGCGACCACGCCTTGCTGCTCGCGATGGCCTCCGGCCTCACCCGCCGCCTCGGCGCCACCGGCCGCGCCGTCGAACTCGCCGAACTGGCCCACCTGCTGGCCCCCGGCTACCTGCCGTCCGTGATGCTCGGCAACGCCCTGCGCGCGCACGGCCGGCCGGAACGGGCGCTCGCCGTCTGGGAGGCCGAACTGGCCCGGGTCGAACCGGAGCGGGACAACTCCAGCAGCTACCTCGCCGTCGACGTCGCCGAGTTGTACGGCGCCCTCGGCCGTCCCGCCGACGGCCTGCCCTGGCTGGACCGCGTGCTCGCCACCGAACCCGACCACCCCAAGGCGGCCCCCGCCCGGTACGGCCTGCGGCACGCCGCCGACGGCGACGCCGCCCACCTGCTCGCCCTGGCCGACCACCACCGCGCCCACCCGGACCACGAGTACGCCCAGGACCTGCTGGAACGGCTCAGCCACCGGGAACCCTGGCTCGGCATGGTCTCCGGCGCCACCGAGGCGACCGTCAACGTGCTGCACCAGCTGCTCGCCGCCCCCGGCACCACCCGCGACAGCGAGATCGAGTGCAGCGCCTCCGCCGTGGAACCGCCCAGCTCCCTGCTGGCCGTCCGCCTCGCCCTGCCGCGCTCCACCGTCGACTACCGGTCCGTCGCCGAGCCCGACCCCCGGCTCCCGCTGGTCGAACCGGCCACCCGGATCTGGGCCTGGGACGGCACCGACCCGCGCCCGGCCGTCGCCCCGCCCGCGCCGGACAGCGCCGAACTCGTCCGGGCCACCGCCGAGATCGTCTGGGCGACCGTCCCCGCCGCCTACGACCACGCCGTCCGGCTGGCCGGGCTGCCGCTCGACGACCTGCTCGGCGCGCTCGTCCACCCGCCGATGCCCCGGGAGGACGACCTCGGCCGGGCCCTGCTCGCCCACCAGCCCGAACTGTGGGTGCGGGCCGTCCAGGTCTTCGCCTGCCTCGGCATCGCCCACCACCGCACCGACCAGCCGTGGGAGGACTCCGACCGCCGCCGCGTGCTGGTCGACCTGCTGCTCGGGCCCGAGGACTGGGTGGTCGAGGCGGCCGGCTTCGCCCTCGTCGCGATCGGCTGGACGCACCCCGAGACCCGCGCCGACATCGCCGACCGGCTCCGGCAGCGGCTGCACTACAGCGCCCGGGCCCGCCGCACCCGCGTGGTGACCGTCCTGCGCTCGCTCGCCGCGCTGGCGCTCACCGCGCCCTGGCTGCCCCGGGCCGACCTCGACCTGGCCCGGCGGCTGATCGAGCGGGCCGAGGCCCAGGAGGCCAGGGAAGCCCGGGAAGCCGGGGAAGCTCAGCAGGCCGAGGTGGTGCCCCGGGAGCAACCGGAACCCCGCCCCGGCCTCCTGCGCCGCCTCTTCCGGCGCGCCTGACGGGCGCTACAACAGAGGTCGGCGGGCGATGCCCGTCACCCGACGCCCGTCACCCGATGCCGGGCAGCGGATCCTGGTCGACGTCGAAGCGCGCGACCCGCTCCGCCGGATCGCGGCACTCCGGGCCGAGCCGCAGGATCCGCGACTCCGGGTCGTGCAGCGGGCGATGGCAGCGGCGGCAGGTGACGCGGGGCCGGATGGCCTCGGGAGTGTCGGTGCCCGGGATCGGGTCCGGGCCGCCACCGGTCGAGCCGCCGCCACTCGGGCCGTTGCTGGTCGGGACGCTGGTCATGGGGAGACGGTAGCCCGGCCTCGGGGAACACCGGTACAGCGGTTGGCGCCGAGCTTGATCATGGTCGGCTAGGACCTCTCTTTCGGATCTTGTCGAATCAGCGCGGCATCGGGCGGCCGGGAAGACCGGAGTGAGCAGGCCTGAACGTCTGCGTGGAACGGGAGAGGAGCCGGCGTCGACTGGCTGATCGGCTTCTGGACGCGGGGTCAGCCGTGGTACTCAAAGTCCTCGATGCAGAAGCAGGCCGCGCTGACCGAGGTGTCCCCTGCCCGCTCCGCCCGTGCCCACACCTGGGAGTCGCCCGGGCTGATGTCCCCGCCGCAACCCATGCGCAGGTCCAGGCCGCGGTCCTGGATGTAGCGGATGATGTCCGCCTCGACGGCGGAGGGCTTGCGGCCGATCAGTTCGATGCCGCAGAGGGACACTAGGGGGGCCGCTGCGCCCGTGGACGCTCACCCGGACCAGCACGGAACCCCTGCCCGCCTGCGACGCGTAGAAGTAGTGCGCGCTCGCTCCAGCCCGGGCGTAGTACTCCTTGCTCACGTGCCACTCCTCGGGAGTGCCCTGGTCCTCCCAAGGGCTGCCCACCGGGAAGGGGTGGTGGGGTGCAGTACCACCGCTGTCGGTCCCCCTGCTTCCTGTTCCTCAGGCTGGCTGCGCCGCAACCGGGACCGCGGCCTGCTCCGCTTCCGGCACTGGCCGTCCCGGACCCGCCGCCCTCGGTGCCGCGCTCGACGGGCTCTTCAGCAGCAGGGCGCAGGCCAGCGCGGCCAGCAGGGCGAGGCCGGCGGAGACCAGCAGGCACAGCCGCATGCCGTCCAGGAAGGAGTTGCTCAGCGCGGTCAGGGCCTGTCCCGTGGCGGGGCCGAGGTCGAGTCCGGCGACGGCGCCCAGGCCGTGTTCGCGGGCGGAGTCCAGGACACGCGCGCCGGTCTGGGCCGGGACGCCGGCGTTCGCGAGCTGTGCGGGCAGGGCGTTCAGGGCACGGGTGGTGAGCAGCGCCCCGAGGACGGCGGGGCCGAGCGCGGCGCCGACCTGGCGGATCGCGTTGTTGCCGGCCGCGGCCATCCCGGCCAGGTGGAAGGGAACGGCGGAGACTGCGGAGGCGGTCATCGGGGTGAGCACCGCGCCCATGCCGAGCCCGAGCAGCACCAGCCGCCAGGTCAGCGCCCCGTAGGAGGTGTGGGCGTCGACGCCGGTCATGGCGAACATCGCGGCGGCGACCAGCGCCAGCCCGGAGGTGATCAGCACCCTCGGCGGGATCCGGTGCATCAGCCGTCCGACAGGGAGGCCGGCCACCAGCGAGGTGCCGGACACCAGCACCATCCGCAGTGCCGCCTGCATGGTGCTCAGGTGCTGGACCAGGCCGAAGTACAGGCTGAGCACGAAGAAGAAGCCGATCAGGCCGAGGAAGCTGACCACGGCCACCAGTGCGGTGGCGGTGAACGCGGGGCTGCGGAACAGCGCCAGGTCCAGCATCGGGCTGGTACTGCGGAGTTCCACCAGGACGAAGGCTCCGGCGGCGACCGCGCCGAGCGTCAGCGCGGTGATCACAGCGGGTTCGTCGAAGCCGTCCGCGCCGCCCTCGATGACGCCGTAGACCAGTGCGGTGACGGCGGTGGCGGCGGTGATCTGGCCGGGCCAGTCGAGCCGGCGGCCGTGCGGGGCGCGCGAGTCGGGCAGCCGGAACGCGGCGACGGCCAGCAGGGCCACGGAGAGCGGTATCGGCAGCAGGAAGATCCAGCGCCAGGTGGTGTGCTCCAGCAGGGCGCCGCCGATCAGCGGGCCGACGGCGAGCGGGGCCGTCAGGCTCATCGCCCAGAAGCCGATGAACTTGCCCCGCTCACGGTGGTCGGGCACGGCATGGCTGATCAGTGTGAGTGTGGTGGGCAGCAGAGCGGCGGCGCCGATGCCGGAGACCGCCTGCCCGACCCACAGTGCCTGCACCGAGCTGGACAGCAGCGAGATCGCGGCGCCCAGCGCACAGAAGACCATGCCGGTCTGGAAGACCTTCTTGCGGCCGTGGACATCGCCCCAGACGCCGGTGGTCAGGATCAGCGCGGCCATCGGCAGCACGAACGCGTCCGACACCCAGGACAGTTCGGAGGTCGACGTGCCCAGCGCGCGCTGGATCGCCGGCAGGCTCACCGACACGGTGGTGACGGGCAGGTAGGCGACGAAGACACCCAGGCAGGCCATGACGAGCGTGGCGGCCCGTCCGGCCCTGAGGTCCGGCGTCGTTGTGGAGTTCACGGGGTCGTTCCTTCGGCTGCTGCGGGGGAGGCCCCGCATTCTCGGAGCGCCGCCGGGAGCGTGCGCCCGCTCCCGGGGGCGACGGCCGATGGCAGCCGCCCGTGGAGCCGCCGATCAGCTTCTCCCCGAAGCGCCCGAAACCCGCAGTCGATCCCAAGAAGCCTCCCGGAACCTCCGCCTGAGCGCCTGGCGATGGGACCATTCCTCCATGGCTGATGATCTGGACCGCAAAATCATCCACGGTTTGCAGTGCGCGCCCCGGGTCTCGTTCCGGCGGCTCGGGGAGGTCATCGGCGTGTCCGAACAGACTGTGGCGCGCCGCTACGCCGCCCTGCGGCGGGACGGCCTGCTGCGCGTCGTCGGACTGGGCAACCTGAACGCCGACGGCCAGGCGGAGTGGATCGCCCGGCTGCGCTGCCGACCTGATGCGGTGGCACCGCTGGCCCAGTCACTGGCCCGCCGGTCCGAGGTGGCGTACGTCGGCATCGCCTCCGGCGGCTCGGAGATCATCTGCATCATCCGGTCCCCCGCCGGAACCGACCATGACGACCTGCTGCTGCGCCAGCTGCCGCGAGCGGGCGCGGTCCTGGACGTGAACGTCGACCTGGTCGTGCGTATCTACGGCGGTCCCGGAACCGCGCACTGGACCGACCCCGACGCCTCGCTCACCCCCGCACAGGTGCGGCGGCTGACCTCCGGCCACCCCACCCCGGCAGTGGCCTCGTCGACGCCCCTGGGTGAACAGGACCTGCCGCTGCTGCGCGCGCTCGCCGAGGACGGCCGGGCCACCCATACCCACCTGGCCAAGGTCACCGGCTGGTCCAAGCCCCGGGTCGCCCGTCGCCTGGAGGCACTGGAGGCAGCAGGCTCGCTCACGTACGACGTCGACACCCTGGCCGAGCGCCTCGGCTACCGGCTCAACGCCACCCTGTGGCTGCAGGTCGACCTACCGCGGCTGCACCAGGTCGGCGAGGAGGTCGGCGGCCACCACGAGTGCGCGTTCGTCGCCGCGATCAGCGGACGCCACAACCTGATGGCCGTGGTCGCCTGCCGGGACACCCCCGACTTCTACCGTTACCTCACCGGCCGCCTGGCCCACGTCGAGGGCATCCGCGGCTACGAGATCAGCGTCCGGGTGAACCGGCTCAAGCAGTCCGCCTCGCTCATCCACCACGGGCGGCTGATCCACCCGGCGCTCGTATGACGCCGGCACCGGGCTGCCGGACCGCTGAGCGACCGGCCGTCGCTCCGTCGAGCTGTCGGCGGGGCCGTGAAAAGATCCCCCCATGGCCACGGACCGCAGCAGCGCAGGAGATCCGGCGCGCACCCTCGCCCTGCTCTGGGGGCTGACCGCCGAGGAGAAGCCCGGCCGGCGCGGCCCGCGGCAGGCCCGGTCGACCGGCGAGATCGCCGCCGTGGCCATCGCCCTGGCCGACGCCGAGGGCGTGGACGCCGTCACCATGCGCCGGGTGGCGCAGGAGCTGGGGCTGTCCCCGATGGCGCTGTACACCTACGTCCCCGGCAAGGCCGAGCTGCTCGACCTGATGCTGGACACCGTCTACGCGACGACGCCGCGCAGCACCCCCGCCGACGACGGCTGGCGGGCCAGGGTGACCGCCGTCGCCGACGACAACCGGGCGCTTCACCGAGCCCACCCGTGGGTCTCGGCGGTCTCCACCAGCCGCCCGCCGCTCGGCCCGGGCCTGATGGCCAAGTACGAGTACGAGCTGCGCGCCTTCGAGGGCACCGGCCTGCCCGACGTCGAACTGGACGCGGCGCTCACCCACCTGCTGGGCTTCGTCCAGACCTGCGCCCGGATGGCCGCCGACGAGCGCGCCGCCCGGCAGGACAGCGCGATGACCGACGCGCAGTGGTGGGCCGCCAACGCCGAGCTGCTCGCCAAGGTCTTCGACGCCGAGCGCTACCCGGTCGCGGCCCGGGTGGGCGCCGCCGCCGGCGAGGCCCACGGCGGCGCGTACGACCCGGACCACGCGTACGCCTTCGGCCTGGCCCGCGTGCTGGACGGGCTGGCGGCCCTGATCAGCGAACGCTAGGCCGGGCGTCGTACTCCGCGCGGGCGGCCTCGACGGCGGGGACCCGCTGCTCGGACCAGTGCGCGAGGGCGGCGACCAGTTCGGCGGCCTCCCGGCCGAGCGGGGTGAGGCTGTAGTCGACCCGGGGCGGGATCACCGGGTGGGCCTCGCGGTGCACGAAGCCGTCGCGTTCCAGCGTCTGCAGGGTCTGCGCGAGCATCTTCTCGCTGACGCCGGAGACCCGTCGACGCAGTTCGCTGAAGCGGTAGCCGCGCTCGCGCAGCGCGCCGAGCACGAGGACGCCCCAGCGGCTGGTGACGTGCTCCAGCACGCCCCGGGACGGGCACATGCGGTCGAACACGTCCGCCGGCGGCAGCTCGCGCACCGGGACGGCCGGGCGGCCTTCCTCCAGGGTCTTCATGACTGTCCTGCCATTACCTTCATGTCAGTACCGTACTTTGAAGTGCGTACTTTCGAAAGGTTAGTGCAGTCCCTAGGGTGAGTTTCGAGGCGGGAACCCCGTCGAGGCAGAAACCCACCCAAGGAGCATCCCCATGTACGTCGTCACCGGTGCCACCGGCCAGCTCGGCCGTCTCGTCGTCGAGGGCCTGCTGGCCGCGGTCCCCGCGAGCGAGGTGGCGGTCGCCGTCCGCTCCGCCGAGAAGGCGGCCGACCTGGCCGCGCGCGGGGTGGCCGTCCGCGTGGTCGACTACGACGACCCGGCGTCCCTGGCCGGCGCCTTCGCGGCCGGTGACCGGGTGCTGCTGATCTCGGGCAGCGAGGTCGGCCGGCGGATCCCGCAGCACCGCGCGGTGGTCGACGCGGCCCGTGCGGCCGGCGTCGCGCTGTTCGCCTACACGAGCGCGCCGGGCGCGGCGACCTTCCGGCTGGCCGACGAGCACAAGGCGACGGAGGAGCTGATCCGCGCATCCGGCCTGCCGTCCGTCCTGCTGCGCAACGGCTGGTACACCGAGAACTACCTGGGCGACGCGGCCGGCACGGTGGCGCGCGGCGTGGTGCTCGGCAGCGCCGGGGACGGCCGGGTGGCCACCGCCCCGCGCAAGGACTACGCGGACGCGGCGGTCGCCGTGCTCCTCGGCGAGGGCCACGAGGGCCGGGTGTACGAGCTGAGCGGCGACGCCGCGTGGAGCCTGGCGGAGCTGGCGGCCGAGCTGGCGCTGGTCTCCGGGCAGCCGGTCGCGCACCAGGACGTGGCACCGGCGGAGCACCTCGCGGCGTTGGTCGGCGCGGGCCTGCCGGAGGGCTTCGCCGAGGTGCTGGTGGACGTGGACGCGGGCATCGCCCGTGGCGAGCTGGCCGGCACCCCGGGCGACCTGGCCCGGCTGATCGGCCGCCCGACCGTCCCGCTGGCCGAGTCGGTGCGCGCCGCGCTCCGGGCCTGAGGCGCTCCGGGCCTCAGGTCCTCCCGCACTTCGGACCCGCCGTGGGTCCGCGTTTCCCGAGGTCAGCGATGTCATGACCAAAATGCGGAAACGGAGATGACAGCCTGCCCCTCCGCCCGCTACCGTCACCTCGACACACGCGCGCGGAGGGCAGGCGGCCATGCCAGAGACAACCCAGCAGGACAGCGGCCGAGGCCTCTGGTACGGCGTCGCGGCCTACGGCATCTGGGGCCTCTTCCCCCTGTTCTGGCCACTGCTGGAGCCCGGCGCCGCCGACGACATCCTGGCCAACCGGATGGTCTGGTCCCTGGTCGCCGTGGTGCTGCTGCTGATCGCCCAGCGGCACTGGAGCTGGATACGCCCGCTGCTGCGCCAGCCCCGCCGGCTCGCCATGCTGGCCGGCGCGGCCACGGTGATCTCGATCAACTGGGGCGTCTACATCTGGGGCGTCAACGCCGGGCACGTCGTCGAGACCAGCCTCGGCTACTTCATCAACCCGCTGGTCACCATCGGCTTCGGCGTCCTGGTGCTCAAGGAGCGGCTGCGGACGGCGCAGTGGGCGGCGGTCGGTGTCGGCGCGGCCGCCGTCGCGGTGCTCAGCGTCGCGTACGGGCGGCTGCCGTGGATCGCGCTCACCCTGGCGCTCTCCTTCGCCACGTACGGGCTGCTGAAGAAGAAGGTCGGGCTGAGCGGCCTGGAGAGCCTGGCGGCGGAGAGCGCCTTCATGTTCCCGTTCGCGCTCGGCTACCTGGTCTACCTGGAGGTCAGCGGGCGCGGCACCTTCGGCCACACGGTGGCCGGCTCGTACGGCTGGGGGCACTCCGGGCTGCTGATGCTCAGCGGGGTGATCACGGCGATCCCGCTGCTGTTCTTCGGCGCGGCGGCCGTGCGGGTGCCGCTGACCGTGCTCGGGCTGCTCCAGTACCTGGCGCCGGTGTTCCAGTTCCTGATCGGCGTGGCGGTGTTCCACGAGTCGATGCCGCCCGCCCGCTGGGCCGGCTTCGGCCTGGTCTGGCTGGCGCTCGCGGTGCTCACCTGGGACGCGCTGCGCCAGGTGCGGGCCGACCGCGCGGGGCGGGCCGCGGCCGTGCCGCAGCCCGCCCCCGCCGAGGCGGCGGTCAGGCGCTGATCCGCTCCCGCTGGTCCGCCCCCGTCGAGGCGGCGGTCAGACGCTGATGTCCCGGCTGGTGAAGCGGGACCAGGCCGCCGCGCCGAACACGGCGACGTAGGCGGCCTGGAGGCCGAGGTCCTTCCACACGCCGTCCCAGTACATCGGCTGGCGCAGGAGGTCCGCGAAGCTGAGCCAGTAATGGGTGAACAGGAACGGCCTGACGGCGTCCAGCTGCGGGAAGGCGTCCAGGATCTGCACGGTGACCACCAGCCCGACGGTCGCCGCCATCGCCGCGATGCCGCTACCGGTGAGCGTGGAGACGAACAGCCCGATCGCCACCAGCCCGGCCAGCGAGGCCGCCACCACCCCGGCCACGAGCACCGCCCGCAGCAGCGCGTCGCCGAAGCCGATGGTGTCGCCGGAGATCAGCGTCACCTCGCCGAGCGGGAACAGCGCGGCGCCGGTGGCCAGCGCCGCCGCCGCGACCGCCACGGTGGCGGCCAGGCAGAACACCAGCCCGGCGGTGAACTTGGCGGCCAGCAGCCGGGTGCGCCCGGCCGGCGCGACCAGCAGGTAGCGCAGCGTCCCGGTGGCCGCCTCGCCGGCGACCGAGTCCCCGGCGACCACGCCGACCGTCATCGGCAGGAACACCGGCAGCGCGACCGCGAGGGCGGTGAAGACCAGGAACAGGCCGTTCTGGGTGGTCTGCGCGATGAAGTTCACCCCGCCGCCGCCCTCGTGCGGGCTGCCCGTGTTGAGCTTGACGACCACGCCGATCAGGATCGGCAGCACCGCCAGGATCCCCAGCAGCACCTTGGTGCGCATCCGGCGGAAGGTCAGGTGCAGTTCGTTGCGGAACAGCGCCAGGAACCCGGCCGCGGTCTGCGGCCTCCGCCCGGTCCGGACCGGCTGAGCCCCGACCGGCACCGCCCCGGCCTGCGACATCCCGGCCTGCGGCAGCTCAGCCTGCGACATCGAAGCCCTCCCCGGTCAGCGCCACGAAGGCGTCCTCCAACGTGCCCCGCTCCAGCCCGAACCCGTGCACCCGCACCCCGGCCTCGACCAGCGCCGCGCACAGCTTCGGCAGCGCCTCCTCGACCGGGGCGCCGAGCGAGCCGAGCGCGCCGAGCTCGCCGTCCACCCGCCCGTCGCCGGGCAGCAGGGAGCCGACCCGGTGGGCCGCCAGCACCTCCACGGCGTGCGCCACGTCCGGCGTGCGGACCACCAGCCGGCCCTGCGCGCGGGCGGCCAGTTCGGCGACGGTGCCCTGCACCACCAGCCGGCCCCGGGACATCACCGCCGCGTGCGTGCAGACCTGCTCGATCTCGTCCAGCAGGTGCGAGGAGAGGAACACCGTGGTCCCCTCCGCCGCGACCTCCCGAACCAGCGCCCGGATCTCGCGCATGCCCTGCGGGTCCAGCCCGTTGGTGGGCTCGTCCAGCACCAGCAGCTCGCGCGGCTGGAGCAGCGCCGACGCCAGGCCGAGCCGCTGCTTCATGCCCAGCGAGTACGCGCGGGCCTTCTTGGCCGCCGCGGCGCTCAGCCCGACCCGTTCCAACGCCGTCTCGACGCGCAGGCGCCGGGTGCGCGGGTCGGCGGTCGGGTCGGCGGCGTCGAACCGGACCAGGTTGTCCCGCCCGGAGAGGAAGCCGTACAGCGCCGGGCCCTCGATCAGCGCGCCCACCCGGGGCAGCACGGAGGCGACGGACTGCGGCATCGGCTCGCCGAGGACGGTGGCGACGCCGGAGGTGGGGGCGATCAGGCCCATCAGCATCCGGATGGTGGTGGTCTTGCCGGAGCCGTTCGGGCCGAGGAAGCCGAAGACGGAGCCGCGCGGCACGCTCAGGTCCAGGCCGTCCACGGCGAGCTGGCCGCCCCGGAAGCGCTTGGTCAGGCCGCGGGTCCTGATCACGTCGTCGGGACGGGAGGAGCCGGGGGAACCGGGGGAGGAGGTGGAGGGGGTGGAGGGGGAGGAGGAGGTGGAAGGCACGGGGCCCAGGCGCTGCTCGGCGCCCGGACCCCCGGCCGACTCCGTAACGTCCCCCGTTACGGGAGCCTTCGTCATCCGTCAGTTCACCCCGGCGGCGTGCTGGAGCACCGGCAGGGTCACCGCGCCGGCGAACACCCGGCCGTCGTCGGTGACCAGGACGTTCACCACCTTGGTGCTGATCAGCGTGCCGCCGCCGACCGGCTTGCCGAGCGACTTCACCAGCGCCTGCGGGTTCAGGGCCGCGCCCCGGCCGCCGTGCTTGCCGCCCTTGCCGCCGTCCTGCGGCGCGTCGACGGCGCCGCCGGGCAGCTGCGCCGAGACCACGGTCGTCCAGCCCTCGCCGATCACGTTCACGCCGCCGTGGTCCCGGCCCGAGGCGTCCTGACCGGCCTTGCCCCCGGGCGCGGAACCCTTGGGCGCGAAGCCCTGCGGTACCTCACCCTTGGCGCCCCCGTCCGCCTTGTGCTCCGTCACCTTGGCGCCCTTGGGCACGGTGAAGTCGAAGGTCTTGGCGGCCGGCTTGGCGAAGGACACGTCGGTGAAGTGGACGTCCAGCACGGTGGAACCGTCGACGCCCTTGACCACCACCGAGAGCGGCACCCCGTTGTCGGCCGCGACCGCGATCCGGACCTCGGCGACGGTCGAACCGGACTGCGCGGGCTTGACGCTCAGCTGGTACGCCTTCTGCCCGGCCACGTTGGCGGTGCCGGCCACGGTGACCGACGTGGTGCCCGCGCTCGCGGTCAGGAACTGCCGGGCGGCCTCCTGCGGGGTCGTCGGCACCCCGGTCAGCGGGGCCCCGGCGTGCTTGCCGGCGGTGTCGGGGTGCTGGGCGGCCGCCTGGCCGGTCAGGCGCACGGCGGTGTTGGTCGAACTGTCCCAGGCCCAGGCCTGGTCGCCGTTGTGGACGACGGTGTAGCCGGCCATGTCCTCCAGCAGGTCGACCCGCTGGCGGTCCGGGCCGTCCACCGCGACCCGCAGCGTCTGGTCGCCGCCGAGCAGGCCGAGCAGCTTGGCCTGCGGGTCGGCCGAAGAGGAGCCCTGGCCGCCGCCGCGCCCGGCCGCCGCGCCGAGCCCGCCGGCCGCGACGCCCAGCAGCTGGCTGGGCAGGCCGAGGTCGGTGGAGACGGACACCGTGCCGGAGAGGCTCTGAGCGTCGGAGCCGAGCACCTTGGCCACCAGTTGCTCCGGCGTCAGCGAGGGAAGTTCGGGCGGGGCGTCGGCGGCCAGTGCGGGCACCAGGCCGATCCCGGCGGCGATCACCGCGGCCACCGTCAGCGGCACCCCGGCCCGCACCAGCATGCGCCGCCGTGAGCGGTACGGCACGCCGCCGTCCACGTTGTCCCCCGCCGCCGTGTCATTGGTCATGGCGTCCTCAACTCCTCTACGAACACGAGCGATTGGCTGTGCCCCTCCATTAGAGGCCCGCACCCGGGCCCCGTCATCGCCCTGCGGGGCCAGTTCGGGGTAAACCTCACGGGTACATCGACCCTGAGACGCCCTCAGGGTTGGCTACTCCGAACGTACGACACCTGGCGTAGGGTCGCGCCATGGACGGAACCGCCATGGACGCAAGCAACCCCCCGACCGCTAACGCGATGCGGCGCGCCCTGCGCCGAGCCCGGGACGGCGTCGCCCTGGACGTCACCGAGACCGCGGTGCTGCTCCAGGCCAGAGGCGAGGACCTGAACGACCTGTGTGCGAGCGCCGCCCGGGTCCGCGACGCGGGGCTGGCGGCGGCCGGGCGGCCCGGCGTCATCACCTACTCCAAGAGCGTCTTCATCCCGCTCACCCGGCTCTGCCGCGACAAGTGCCACTACTGCACCTTCGTCACCGTCCCCGGCAAGCTGCGCCGGGCCGGCCACGGGATGTTCATGTCCCCCGACGAGGTGCTGGACGTCGCCCGGCGCGGGGCCGAACTCGGCTGCAAGGAAGCCCTGATCACCCTCGGCGACAAGCCCGAGGACCGCTGGCCCGAGGCCCGCGAGTGGCTCGACGCGCACGGGTACGACGACACCATCGCCTACGTGCGGGCGATGTCGATCCGCATCCTGGAGGAGACCGGCCTGCTCCCGCACCTCAACCCCGGGGTGCTCGGCTGGACGGACTTCCAGCGGCTCAAGCCCGTCTCCGCCTCCATGGGCATGATGCTGGAGACCACCGCCACCCGGCTGTGGAGCGAGCCCGGCGGCCCGCACTTCGGCTCGCCGGACAAGGAACCGGCCGTCCGGCTGCGGGTGCTGGAGGACGCCGGGCGCAGCTCCGTCCCGTTCACCAGTGGCCTGCTGATCGGCATCGGCGAGACGTACCAGGAGCGCGCGGAGTCGCTGTTCGCGCTGCGCAAGGTCTCCCGGGCCTACCACGGCGTCCAGGAGCTGATCCTGCAGAACTTCCGCGCCAAGCCGGACACGGCGATGCGCGGCATGCCCGACGCCGAACTGGACGAGCTGGTCGCCACCGTGGCGGTGGCCCGGCACGTGATGGGCCCGGCGGCCTGCCTGCAAGCGCCGCCGAACCTGGTGGACGGCGAGTACGGGCGGCTGATCGCGGCCGGCGTCGACGACTGGGGCGGCGTCTCCCCGCTCACCCCCGACCACGTCAACCCCGAACGCCCGTGGCCGCAGATCGAGCGGCTCGCCGAGCGCTCCGCGGCCGCCGGCTTCGAACTGCGCGAACGCCTCGCCGTCTACCCCGAGTACGTGCGGCGCGGCGAGCCCTGGCTGGACCCGCGGGTGCTGCCGCACGTGCGCGCCCTCGCCGACCCGGAGACCGGGCTGGCGAACCCGGACGCGGTGGTCCGCGGCCTGCCCTGGCAGGAGCCCGAGGACCTGCCCGTCTCGTACGGGCGGACCGACCTGCACGCCACCATCGACACCGAGGGCCGCACCGGCGACCGCCGGGCCGACTTCGAGGACGTCTACGGCGACTGGGAGGTGCTGCGCGAGCAGGTGCTCGCCGAGGGCGCGCCCGAGCGGCTGGTCGGCGACCTGCGCGAGGCGCTGGCGGTGGCCGCCGACGACCCGACACGGCTCACCGACGACCAGGCACTGGCGCTGTTCCACGCGGACGGCCCGGCCCTGGACGCGCTCTGCCGGATCGCCGACGACGTCCGCCGGGACACCGTCGGGGAGGACGTCACCTACTGCGTCACCCGGAACATCAACTTCACCAACGTCTGCTACACCGGCTGCCGCTTCTGCGCGTTCGCCCAGCGCCGCACCGACGCCGACGCCTACACCCTGTCGCTGGAGCAGGTCGCCGACCGGGCCGCGCAGGCCTGGGAGGTGGGCGCCACCGAGGTCTGCATGCAGGGCGGCATCCACCCGGACCTGCCCGGCACCGCCTACTTCGACATCGCCCGGGCGGTGAAGGAGCGGGTGCCCGGCATCCACGTGCACGCCTTCTCGCCGATGGAGGTGGTCAACGGCGCGACCCGCACCGGGCTGTCCATCCGCGACTGGCTCCAGCGGGCCAAGGAGAACGGCCTGGACAGCATCCCGGGCACGGCGGCCGAGATCCTGGACGACGAGGTCCGCTGGGTGCTCACCAAGGGCAAGCTGCCGGCCGCCACCTGGGTCGAAGTGGTCACCACCGCGCACGAACTGGGCATCCGCTCCTCGTCCACCATGATGTACGGGCACGTGGACACCCCGAAGCACTGGCTCGGGCACCTGCGGCTGCTCGCCGAGATCCAGCAGCGCTCCCTCGCGACCGACGGCACGGGCGGCTTCACCGAGTTCGTGACCCTGCCGTTCATCCACACCAACGCGCCGGTCTACCTGGCCGGCATCGCCCGGCCAGGCCCGACCGCCCGGGACAACCGCGCGGTGGTCGCGATGGCCCGGCTGCTGCTGCACCCGCACATCCCCAACATCCAGACCAGCTGGGTCAAGCTGGGCGCGGAGGGCGCCGCCGAGATGCTCCGCTCGGGCGCCAACGACCTGGGCGGCACGCTGATGGAGGAGACCATCTCGCGGATGGCCGGCTCGGCGTACGGGAGTTACAAGTCGGTGCGCGACCTCCAGGCGATCGCCGAGGCGGCGGGCCGCCCGCACCGCCAGCGCACCACCACGTACGGCGAGGTGCCGGCCGAGCGCCGGGCCGCGGCGCTGGCCTCGGACGGGCACCTGCCGGAGCTGCTGCCGGTCCTGGACTGATCACGCCACCGGCCTCCCGGTTCCGCCGGTCCCGGCCTGTTGGTTCCCCCGGCCTCGGCCTGCTGGTTCCCCCCGGCCCCGCTGCCGCCCGTACGGCGGCCGGGGCCGGGGAACCGGAGCACGAGGGACGCCCTTGATTCGCTCGGGTCTTCGAATACAGTGCCAGGGCGCGCGCCGCGGCCGTGCGTCGCGCAGCCCCCTGCCCCGAGGAAAGGCGCCCCGTCGTGATGCCACTGTGGTCACGCGCCCAGCAGCAGGACTTCCGCAGCCGGGTGCGGGGCTGTCTGCTCGGCGGTGCCATCGGCGACGCGCTCGGCGCCGGCGTCGAGTTCGAGCCGCTGGAGAAGATCCGGGCCCAGCACGGCCCGCAGGGTGTCACCGGCTACGTCCCCGCGTACGGGCGCACCGGCGCCGTCACCGACGACACCCAGCTCACCCTGTTCACCGTCGACGGCCTGATCCGCGCCCACATCCGGCGCGACACCGGCAGCTGGCATCCGCCCACCGACCTGCACCTGGCCTACCTGCGCTGGGCCGCCACCCAGCGCGACTGGGGCCCCGACGAGCGCCGCCCTGACCTCGGCTGGCTCGGCCGCGAGGAGTGGCTGTACGCCCAGCGCGCCCCCGGCCAGGGCTGTCTGTCCGGCCTGACCGGGGCCGACGCCGAGTTCCTCGGCACCGTGGAGCGGCCGAAGAACCCGCACTCCAAGGCCTGCGGCACGGTGGTGCGGGCGGCGCCGTTCGGCCTGCTCACCAGCTGGGAGCCGGGCCTGGTCTTCCAACTCGCGGTGGAGTGCGCGGTGCTCACCCACGGCCACCCCACCGGCTACCTCGCGGCGGGCGCGCTCGCGGTGATCGTCCAGAGCGTGGCCCGCGGCGGCACCCTGGAGGAGGGCGTCCACCTCGCCCTGGCGCTGCTCTCCGAGCGGCAGGCGCACGAGGAGACCACCGCCGCGCTGCGGGCCGCGCTGGACGCGGTCCGGGCCGGCGAGCCGTCCGCGGACCGGGTGGAGGCGCTGGGGGAGGGCTGGGTCGCCGAGGAGGCGCTGGCGATCGGGGTCTACTGCGCGCTGGTCGCGCACGACGTGCGCTCGGGCCTGCTGCTCGCCGTCAACCACTCCGGGGACAGCGACTCCACCGGCGCGGTCTGCGGGAGCCTGCTCGGGGTGCTGCACGGTGACACCGCGCTGCCGTCGGGGCTGGTGGCCGGGCTGGAGGGGCGAGGCGCCATCCTCGAACTCGCCGACGACTTCGTGCTGGAGCTGATGCACGGCACCGAACTGCACGATCCGCGCACCCCGGAGGGGCTGACCTGGTCCGAGCGGTACCCGGTGGTGCGCTGAACGGGGCGGACGGGGCGGACGGGGCGGACGGGGCGGACGGGGCGGACAGGACGGATGGGGCGGGAAGTTCGGGCGGGAACGACGTTTGCCCGTAGCGTCGGCCGCCGGCGAGGGCGACGGCCACTGCTACGGGCAAACGGGCCGAGCTCGGATTCGCACCACGGGCGCGGGGCCGGGTCGGTGGCCGCCGCCGCAGGGTCAGCGGCGGCCGAACACCCCGGTGGCCGCAGCGCTCGCGAACGCGGTCCAGGCCTCGGCGGAGAAGCGCAGCTGCGGCCCCTGAGGGTCCTTGGAGTCCCGTACCGCCACCGCCCCCGTGGCCGGCGTGGCGATCTCCACACAGGCGCCGTTGCCGCCGCTGTGGCTGCTCTTCCGCCAGCGGGTTCCGTGCTCGGAGGTGGTGCTCATCAGTGGTATCCCTCTTCAATCTCAGCTATCAGTGCCCGGCTCTCCGCCACGCCGAGTGCCGCCGCCCGCAGGTAGTCGTACAGACCGGTATAGCGGCGGACGTCCGCGTCCTTCTCCAGGTAGAGATCGCTCGTCACCCCTTCGAAGTAGACAACCGTGGAATCGGCTGACTCGGGGAACTCCAGCAGGGAGAATGTCCCGGTCATACCGGGGTGGGCCCCGGCCGAGAACGGGATCACCTGGATGGTGATGTTCGGGTGCTGGCTCAGCTCCATCATGTGCTTGAGCTGCTCGGCCATCACCTCGCGGCTGCCGACCTCGCGGCGCAGCACCGCCTCGTCTATGACGGTCCACAGGCTGCCGAGCTGGTTCTCGCCCTGGATGCGGTCCTGGCGCTTCATCCGGACCTGCACCCGGCGCTGCACGGCGAGCGCGTCGGTGTCCGGCTGGGTGCCCTCCACGACGGCCTGCGCGTACTGCTCGGTCTGCAACAGGCCCGGGACGAAGGAGGATTCGTACGCGCGGATCGAGGAGGCCTCGGCCTCCAGCCCGATGTAGACGCTGTACGGGGTCGGCATGTCGTTGAAGTCGTGCCACCAGCCGCGCTGGCGGGACTCCTTGGCCATCTCCATGAGGCTGGCGCGCATCTGCTCGTCGTTCACGAGATAGACGTCGCAGAGGTCGCGCACGTCGCGCTGGCTGATGCTGCGGCGGCCGTTCTCCAGTCGGCTGATCTTCGACTGGGAGACCATCAGCCGGCCCGCCACCTCCTCCGCCGTCATCCCGAGGCCCTCGCGGAGTTTGCGCAGCTCCGAGCCCAGGCGCCGACGGCGCACGGTGGGATTGATGCTCGTCGACACATCGACCTCCGGCCGGACCTCTGGTGATCGTTGGAACGGCAGCCCTCGGAACACTTCGGACATTGGGACCAACCCCCCTGACTTGGAGCAGCATGTCACCTCGGGCCAGGTCGGCGTCAGGGAATCACAGCAGCGCAGTAGAACAGATCGTCGGAAAAGCACTTCTGTGAGACGGCGAGGGCCCTCAAGTGGTAATGCGGCTCAGCGGCTCGAACCGGTACGGGCTAAGGATGTGCTCCCCGGCGGCGCAGGTGCCAGTGGCACGTGCGAGGGCAGGACCGCCGGGCTCCCCGCACGGGCCCCGAAGGGCCTTCGGGGACGGCAGAGGGGCGGTCGCCGGGCGACTTCCGTCGCGGGGCGACCGCCCCTCCGTGCTCCTGGTGGTGCGGGTGCTGCTTCGGTGGTGCGTCGGGTCCTTCAGCGCCGTTGCTCAGCGCCGTCGGGCGGCGTGAACGGGGCGGCGCGCGCCGTCGGAGGTGCCGCCGGGCTCGTGGTGCCCGTGGTGCCCGCCGAGCCCGTGGTGCCTGCCGGGCCCATGGTGCCCGCCGTTACGGGCCGTACGGGCCGTGCGGGCTGCACGTGCCGCGCAGGCCGTACGGCGATCGGTGCGGCGTCCCGCGCGCCCGGGCGGTCCCGGTCAGCGGACGCCGACCCGTGAGGCGGCGACCCGCCCCGAGCCCCGGCCCGCCGCGCGGGCGCCGGAACGCCCGGTGCCGGTACCGGTCCCGGAACCCTGGGCAGAACGGTTCTGCTGCGCCGGCAGGCCGTTCTGCACGTCCATCACGGCGTGCGCGACCATCCCGCCCAGCGGGTCGTACCGGATCAGGTCTCGCAGCCGCGACCGCGAGGACCGGCCCTCGTTGCCCGGATACAGGTGCTTGCCCAGGCCCACGGAATGGGCCAGGGCCGCCAGCGCCGCCGTCCGCGGGTCCGGCGGCACGCCGGTGCGGATGGCGGTGTCCAGCCGCTGTTTGATCGCGGCGTTGGTGCAGTCGTCCGACGCCTGATAGCGGGTCGTCGGCAGCACCCCGCACACCTGGCCCGGCACGGCCGTGACCATGCCGCAGCGCTCCAGGTGCGCCAGGTAGGTCTGCCGCAGCCCCAGCCGGGGCCCGCCGATCCAGTGCGCCGCGCGGACCGGACTGCCGCGTCGGCGCAGCAGTTCCAGTGCGTGGTCCAGGGTCGGGTCGCCGGTCGGCCGTGCGAGCACGACAGCGATCCGGTCTCCCTCCGGTACGATCCGTCCGGCCAGGGACAGCTCGACGAGCTGGGCCCCGGCGAGTCCGAGGTCGAGGGTCTGCGGCTGCGCCGTGGTACCCGTGGTCGGGTCCAAAGCGAGCAGCAAGAGTTCCTCGGGAACAGTTCTGCGGCTCTTGCCCATCCAAGCCTCCCCGCGTGGATGAGAGACAGGGTGACGCCTCTCACACGGGCTTGTCGAGTACGCCTCCGAATCGTGACCTTGCGGTGGAGGCGGGGAACCAGGGGCGGCGGGCCCGGCGTCTGACCGGTGAACAGACCGCAGTACGCCCGTGCGACGGCAATAAGCGCCGGTCGGGCGGGGTGTGCGCGGCCGGATCGGCCGACGGTGGCGGAGACTGTACAGGTACACGGGGCGGGGCGTCGGCTTCCCGAAATCGGGTCTGCCGGTGCCCCGCCGGGCGTTGAGGAGGCTGGGATACGTGGGCGAGTCCCCCGACAGGGTGCTGAGGGACGGCGAGCGGGCGCAGGAGCGCGAACGCGAACGGACCGGGACGGCCGGCGGTGCGGGTCCGGACCCGGACGGTGCTCCGGACGGCAACCCGAACGGCAGCCGGGAGGCCGAGACCGGCCCCGGCGACACGCCGGCGGCGGGGGCCAAGCGCGGCTCGACCGTACAGCTCCGTGTCCGGGATGTGGACAGCAAGACCACGATGCTGCGGCTGCCGGTGGACAGTGCGACCACCGCACTGCGGCTGCCGGAGGAGCTGACCAAGCCCGCCGGTGACGGAAGTTCCGACGTCGCGGCCGGGGAGGCGGAGGCCGTGACGGCTGCCGACGGCGAGGAGAAGGCGGCCGGACGGGCGACCGGAACCGACCCGCGTCTCGCCATGCGGACGGCCGCGGCGGGTGCGGGAGCCGTGGCGGGGAGTGCGGAGAAGGGCACCGAGAAGGGCACGGAGAAGGGCACCGAGAAGGGGGCGAGGGAGGCCGGCGAGAAGGCCGCGTCCGAGGGCGACACGCCCGGGGCCGTCGCACCCGTCGCACCCGCCGAGGCCGCCGAGGCCGCCGCGCCCGAGAGCGACGAACCGGACGAGGCGGCAGCCGGGCCGGCCAAGCCCGAGGAGCCGGCCAAGCCCGCGCCTGCGCGCGCCTCCGCCTCCGCCGTGGCCCCCGCGGCCCCCGTGGCCCCCGCGTCCGGCACCGTGCCCGAGCCTCCGGCGCCGACCCCGCAGCCCGAGCCGTCCCCCGTCCCGGAGCCGGTGCCCGAGCCGCACCCGGCGCCCAAGCCCCTCCCCGAACCCGAGCCGCAGCCCGGTCCGGAGCCGCTGCCGAAGCCGACTCCCGCCCCCGTGCCCGGCCCCGCCCCGGCCCCCGAGCCACTGCCCACCCCCGACCCGCGGCCGGTGCCGCCCGTCCCGCCGCTGCCGAAGCCCGAGCCGCTGCCCCTCCCGGAGCCGCCGCCCGCGCCGGAGAACACCGCCGAGGCGATGGAGGTCCTGGCGACCCTCAACGCGCGCCCGGTCTCGCCGCTGCGCCGCGCGCTCAAGCGGATCACCATCTGGACGGCCTTCCTCGCCGTGGTGCTCGGTGCGGCGGTGGTGGCCCAGCTGCTGCGCCCGCTGCCGGACGCCAAGGTGCGGATGTCCGCCGCGGGCAGCTTCAGCTTCGCCGGCGACCAGCTCGACCTCGCCTGGCCGGCCAAGGGCCAGTCCGCCGCCGAGGTGGTCGGCGTCGGCAGCCTCGGCAGCTCCGGGCAGGAGACGCCGTCCTCGATCGCCAGCGTCACCAAGGTGATGAACGCCTACCTGATCCTGCAGAAGTTCCCGCTGAAGAAGGGGGAGAGCGGCCCGAAGATCACCGTGGACAAGCAGGCCGCGCAGGAGTCTGGCAACGTCGACGAGTCCCGGGTCACCCTCACCGAGGGCCAGGTGCTCACCGAGTACCAGGCGCTGGAACTGCTGATGCTGCCCTCGGCCAACAACGTGGCCCGGCTGCTCGCCCGCTTCCACTCCGGCTCCGAGGACGCGTTCGTCAAGCTGATGAACGAGACGTCGGCCAAGTTCGGCATGACCAACACCACCTACGCCGACCCGGCGGGCTTCCTCGCGGACACCAAGTCCACCGCCAAGGACCAGCTGAAGCTGGCCGAGCAGGTCATGCAGGACGAGATCTTCCGGCAGATCGTCTCCACCCCGGAGACCAACTTCAACAACGCGAAGATCTCCAACACCAACAACCTGATCAACCCGAAGACCGGGGTCATCGGCGTCAAGACCGGCTCCAGCACCCCGGCCGGCGGCTGCCTGATGTGGGCCGCCTACAAGGAGATCGGCGGTGTGAAGCGGCTGATCATCGGCGTCACCCTGGGCCAGCAGGCCACCTCGCCCAACCCCGGCGACGGCATCCTGCCGACCGTGCTCAAGGTCAGCGGCAAGCAGATCCAGGCCGCGCAGGGCGGCCTGACCGGCCAGACCGTGGTGAAGAAGGGCGACGTCGTCGGCACCGTGGACGACGGCCTCGGCGGCAAGGTCCAGGTCGTCGCGACCAAGGACCTCGTGGTGGCCGGCTTCCCGGGCATCACCGGCACGGTCACCCTGGACGCGGCCAAGCTCGGCCACACCGCGAAGGCCGGCCAGGAGGTCGGCCTGCTGCGGGTGGGCGCGGGCGACGACAAGACAGAGGTCCCGGTGGCCCTCCAGTCCGACCTGAACCCGCCGTCCATCCAGTCCCGGCTGACCCGCACGCTCTGACACCGCGACGACGGAGGGGGAGCCGGTTCGCCCGGCTCCCCCTCCGTCGTGTTTCCGCGTGCTCCGGGTCTCGCTCGTCAGCCGTCGCGTGCTCCGGGTCTCGCTCGTCAGTTGTCGCGGTCGAGCAGCGCGACCGTGAACCCGCCGAGCGGCGTGACCTGGTCGGGCGCGCCGTACTGCGTGCGGAGAGCCTGCGCCTGGTCCTCCGGCATGGTGGTCAGCGGGTCCTCGGTGTCCCCGAGGACCAGCAGCCAGATCCGCGCCGCCTGCCCCAGACAGGCCTCCGGCTGCGGGCACGGCGTCGGCGACAGGTCCTCCGCGTCGTCGGCGCTCTGCGCGACGAACACCGGGTACGGGTGGACGTCCGACGGCAGGTAGTAGCTGACGCCCGGCCACACCATCGCCCAGGCCTGGTTACCCAGGGGGGCCGCCATCCCGTCCCCGGACCGGTAGCCCGCGGCGATCACCCCGGCCGCCGCCCGGAACGGCTCCTCCGACCCGTTGTGCGAGCCCACGTAGCGCACCGCGGGCTGCTTCGGCAGCGCCGCCACGGCCGGGACGGCGAGCAGTCCCAGCGTCAGCAGTCCCACCGCCGCCCTGGCCGGTCCCGGAGCACGGAAACGTTTCGCCCAGGCCGCCGCGACGCCGTGCACCGCGCCGACCCCGCCCCCGGCCAGCACCGCCCACGCGGGCACCGTGAACAGCAGGTACCGCTCGATGAAGTACGAGGTGCCGCCCTGCGACACCACCCACACGCCCATCACCGGCAGCCCCGCGAGCAGCAGCGCCTGCCCGGCCTGCACCCGCCGGCCCGGCAGCAGCAGCACCGGCAGCGCCAGCAGCACGAAGGCGTAGAACACCGTGTGCGAGCCGAACAGGTGCTGGCCGAAGTGCAACAGGCCCCCGAGGTTCGGCTTCTCGATCCAGCCCAGCTGCCGGTCCGACTGCCGGCTGCCGAGCAGCACCACCGGCAGCACCGGCACCGCCGCCACCCCCACCGCCACCGGGTACTGCCACAGCAGCCGCCGCTCCGCCGCCCCGCGCGTGCGCCACAGGTGCAGCAGCACCAGCGCCACCTGCCCGGCCACCGTGCTGAACGAGATCAGGTGCCCGGCGCCGGCCACCGCCATCGCCGCGCAGTACGGCGCCCACCGCCGCCACGTCGGCCGCTCCAGCGCCCGCACCAGGAACCAGGTGGCCGCCGCGATCGCGAAGGTCACCAGCGCGTACGCGCGCGCCTCCTGCGCGTACCGCGACACCTCCGGCGGCACCGCGAACAGCAGCCCCGCGCCGACCGCCGCCACCCGGTTGCCGAACAGCCGCTCGGCGGTCAGCGCCACGAACGCGGCCGCCCCCGCCATCGCCAGCACGGAGGGTATTCGCAGCGCCACCACGGAGTCGCCGAACACCGTCGTCCAGCCGTGCATCAGCAGGTAGTACGCCCCGTTGCTGGCGTCCACGTGCTGGAGCAGCCGGAGCAGGTCGCCCAACGACCGGGTGGCCACCGTCCAGGTCGCCATCTCGTCCCGCCACAGCTCCGGCGTCCCCAGCCGGTACCCGCCCACCGCCAGCATCACCACCGCGGGCCACACCCACACCTGCCCCAGCAGTCGCACCACCGGGTGCCCAGCAGGTCTCATCGGGTCCTTCGTCTCCTTCGCACGGCGCGGCAAGGCGGTCGAACACTTTTCCGGCAGGCTACTTGACCCGCTCTGACCCCTCGTCGGCACCCGCACCCCGACCCGGCCCCGACCCGGCCAGGTGCGGACGCCGACCCGGCCCCGGCGCGGTCCCGACCAGGCCCCGGCGCGGACGCCGGCCCGGCCCCGGTGCGGACGCCGACCGCTCCTGGCCGGAACGGTCCAGGGCCACTTCCGTCCAACCGAAGCCCCTTCCACCGCCGCCGAGCTGCGACGAAGCTGGTGATCGCCGCCAGGGAGCACCGCTCAGGGCGGCACCGGAGAGCGCGCCACCGCGGGACGCGGCCACCGGATCCCACCCTCACGTCGCAGCAGGAGAGGACACCGTCATGCTCCGCACCGTCATGACCGAGGCCACTGCGGTCGCCACCCTCGCCGTCGCAGGCCGGGCCGCCGCCGCGGCTGCTTCTTAGCGCCTGTCCGGGGCTGACGGCCCCACCACCTCGCCCCGGCCCCGCCGGGCCCCATCGACCGGCTGCTCCTGCGGGGCGGCCGTCCCGCCGGGCCCGCTCCCGAGGCAGGCCGATCCGAGTGCCGTACCCCGGCCTCGCCGAGCGCCGCACCCCGCGGCGCCCCGCACCAGCGCGTCGAACCAGCGCGTCGAACCGCCGCCAGGCCGGCTGCTCCCGCAGGGCAGCCGCCCGGAATCCGCGCGCCGCGTGAGCCGCCCGTCACCGTCGGGCCCCGAGCACCTCGAAGCCGGGCCCAGCCGCCAACCCCGTCCACCACGTCCGGAGGTCCGCCATGTCCGCCAACCGTTCGAAGCTCGCCAACGTCGCCCTCGCCGGGGCCCTCGCGCTCGGCGCGGTCGTCTCCACCGTGTCGCTGACCGCACCGGCGCAGGCCGTCGGCACCTCGTCCGTCAACGGCCCGATCAGCCGCTCCGAGATCATCGCCCGGGCCCAGAACTGGGTCGACCAGGCGGTGCCGTACAGCCAGAGCCTCTGGCACAGCGACAGCAACGGCTCCTACCGGCAGGACTGCTCCGGCCTGGTCTCGATGGCCTGGCACCTCGGCTCCAGCCGGGTCACCTCCACCCTCGACGACATCTCCACCCAGCTCGGCAGCCTCGACGACCTGCAGCCCGGCGACATGATCGACAACATCAGCACGCACGTCGTGCTGTTCGCCGGCTGGACCGACGGCAGCCACAACACCGCCGTGGTCTACGAGGAGCCGCGGCCGGGCCTGACCGCCCGCAAGATCAACTACTCGCGCAGCTCCCTGATCAGCGGCGGCTTCAAGCCCTTCCGCTACGACAAGACCGTCGACAGCACCCCGCTGCCGCCGAAGCAGGGGGCCGTGGGCTGGGGCGCCCAGGTCGTGGTGAACGGTGGCGGCAACGTCTTCCACACCACCCGTTCCTCCAACGGGAGCTGGACCGGCTTCGGGAACGTGGAGAGCGTCGCGGGCGACATCGGTGGCGTCCAGTCCATCGCGGACGCCGGCATCAACGGCGACACCCACCTGCTCGCCGTCGGCGGCGACGGGAACATCTACCACACCATCCGTCACACCGGCGGCAGCTGGGACCGCTTCACCGACATCGGCCCGCAGACCAACAGGCTGGGCAACGTCACCAAGGTCTCCGCGGTCTCGATCGGCGGCGACCTGCACGTCGTCGCCGTAGCCGACGGCAAGCTCTTCCACACCGCCCGGCTCGCGAACGGCACCTGGCTGCCGTTCGGCGACATCACCCCGGCGGGCGGCGCCGTGACCAGCGCCTCGGTCGCGAGCGTCAACGGCGAACTCCAGGTCGTGACGGTCTCGGGCGGCACGGTCTACCACGCCATCCGCGCCGTCAGCGGCTCCTGGTCGGCCTGGGGCAACGTCTACGACGCCGCCGGGAACGTCGGCCCCGCCCAGGACGTGGCGGTCGCCGGCACCGGATCCGACGCGCAGATCGTCGTGGTGAACAACAACGGCCAGCAGTTCCACGGCGCCCGCTACGGCAACGGCACGTGGCAGCCGTTCGCCGAGCTCGCCCCCGTGATCGGCTCGTTCACCGCCAACCGGGTCAGCGCCGCCAACATCGACGGCGAGTTCCAGGCCGTCTTCATCACCAACGACGACCGGATCATGCACACCATCCGCGACGGCTCCGGCAGCTGGGACCCGGCGGCCCCGATCCAGCTGAACGGCGTGAGCGGCAACCACTACGCCGTCTCCATCGGCGGCACCTACAACTGACCGTCCCCGCCCGCCGGTTCCACCCCCCGGCCCACCGCCGCCCCGCCGCGGTGGGCCGGCCCCCTCGCCGCCGCCCTCCTGCCGTCGCGCCGCTCACCCCCGGCTCCGTCCCGCGCGAGCCGTCCCGCCCCTCCGAGAAGAGGTCACGATGTCCCGCGCCTCCCGCCGACCCCGCGCAGCCGCCCTCACGTTCACCGCCCTCGCCGCCCTGAGCCTGTCCACGGTGGCCGCCGGCTCCGCCCAGGCGGCCTCGGTGGCCACCTGGGACCGGGTGGCGCAGTGCGAGAGCAGCGGCGACTGGAGCTACTACAAGGCCGGCTGGCCGTACTACGGGGGCCTGCAGATCACGAAGAGCACCTGGGAGGCGTACGGCGGCACCCAGTACGCGCCGATGCCCCACCAGGCCACCAAGCAGCAGCAGATCCTGACGGCGGAGCGGATCCTGGCCGGCCAGGGCGCCGGGGCCTGGGCGGCGAAGTGCAACGGCGGCCTGAGCACCGACCACGCCAACCCGTACCCGTCGCCGACCGCGCCGGTGAGCAAGGCCGGCGACCTCTTCCACGCCACGCGCCTGGTGGACGGCAACTGGACGTCCTTCAGCCCGCTGGACGGCTACGCCGGCTCGGCCTTCTTCAACGGCTCGCAGGACGCCATCGCGGCGACCCCGGACGGCTCGACCCAGACGCTGGCCACCGGTGCCGACGGCAACCTGTACCACACGGCGCGCTACCCGAACGGATCCTGGACGGGCTGGGCGCCGCTGGACGGCTACGCCGGATCGGCGCGGTTCGCGGCCCGGGCCGAGGCGATCGCCGGAATGCCGAACGGCGACACCCAGGTGATGGCGATCGGCAAGGACGGGAAGATCTACCACAACGCCCGCTACGCCTCGGGCGCCTGGCAGGGCTGGCTGCCGATCGGAGACTGGGGCGCGCAGAAGATCGCGGCCGCAGGACTGCCGGACGGCAGCATGCAGGTGCTGATCACCGGCAACGACGGCAACGTCTACCACAACGTCCGTTCCGCGAACGGCGCCTGGCAGGGCTGGAACGCCGTCGCGGGCGTCGGCGCCGCGACCTTCCAGGCGAAGGACGTCGCGATCGCCGGAATGCCGAACGGCGACACCCAACTGCTGGCGACCGGCAGCGACGGGAAGATCTACCACAGCGCCCGCTACGCGAGCGGCTCCTGGCAGGACTGGAACGTGGTCGACGGCTACGCCGGCGCGGCGAGCTTCCAGTCCGGGAGCTTCGCGATCACCGGCATGCCGAACGGCGACGCCCAGCTGATCGCCGTGGGCAACGACGGCGTCGTCTACCACAGCGCCCGCTACGCCTCGGGTAGTTGGCAGGGCTGGTGGAGCACCTCCTTCGGCGGGCAGAAGGTCGCCGTCGCCGGCCTGCCGGACGGCAGCGCCCAGATGGTCGTTTCCCGCAGCTGAGCGCCGCCCCCGGCCCGGCGGGCAGCCGTCACCGCCCGCCCCGACGCCCCGTCGGAGCCCGGAGGGCGGCGCGCCCGGCCCCGCCATCGGCAAGATCGCGAACCCGCCGCCCGGGCGCCGCCCGACCCGCTACACTGAGCCGGTAGCGGCTTGCCCTCGGGCCGGCCGCCCCGGATCCGCTTACGGGATGCAGTCGCTCCCCGGCGGATCCTCGCCTCAGTAGCTCAGGGGATAGAGCACGGCTCTCCTAAAGCCGGTGTCGCAGGTTCGAATCCTGCCTGGGGCACCAGAGACGCGTGTGTCGCCGTAGGCCCCCCGCCCACCAGGGCGGGGGGCCTACGGCGTTTCCGGGGCCGGGCCGGGTCGGGGGCGGCGTACCTCTCGGGGAGGAGGGGGCGCGGTCGGCCGTCCGTCCTCGGAGTGATCATCGAGGAGACCTCGTGCTGACGGGCCGGGGCGGGTGCGGACCCTAGGCTCGGTGAGGCCCCTGCCAGTGCGTCGTGCCTGGTCAGGGCGGACGAGCCGGGGAGCGATGACGACGTACCGATACACCGTGGCCGAGCTGCGCGGGCAACTGCGGCAGCTGCTCCTGAGCGGGGCCGCGATCGCGCTGGGGGTGGCCTTCCTGATCGCCTCGGTCAGCGGCAGCGGGGCGCTGGTGGACTCCTTCAGCCAGACCGCGGCCGCCGAGGTCGGGTCCGGCGACGTGCAGGTGACCAGGACCGCCGCCGGCGGCGGGCTGGACGCCGCCGCCGAGCGGGCCCGGCGGACGGCCGGGGTGGCCGGGGTGGCACCGCGACTGGTCGGCAAGGGATCGGTGCTGACGGCCGACGGGCGCCCGCTCGACCAGACCGCCGCGGTCAGCGCGGTCGCCGACGACCCGGCGCTGCGCTGGCAGTTGCTCACCGGCGGCCACTGGCCGGCCGGGCCCGGCGAGGTGCTGCTCGACGCCGACACCGCGCACCGGCTCGACGCTGCCCCCGGGGCCGAGGTGCGGCTGGCCCGGGCCGACGGCTCCCCCGCCACCGCCCGGCTGGCGGGCGTCCTGGACGGCCGGGGCGCGCCCAGCCTCGCCGGGCGCCCGATCGTCGGCGTCCCGGCCGGTGCGGTCGCCCAGTACGCGACCGGCGTCACCACCGCCCAGCTGGACGTCCGGGTCCGGCCGGACGCCTCGCGGGCCCGGACCGTCGAGGCGCTGCGCGCCGTCCTCGGCGACGGCGTCGAGGTGCGCACCCGAGACGCCTCCGTCACCGAGGCGACCCGGCAGAGCCGGACCCTCTACGGGGTGGTGCTGATCGCCGCGCTCTCCTTCGTGCTGATCGCGCTCGCGGTGGCGCGGATGGTGGTCGGCAACACCTTCACGGTGGTGCTGGCCCAGCGGACCCGCCAACTCGCCCTGCTGCGCTGCGTGGGCGCCGACCGGCGGCAGCTGCGCCGGCTGATCCGCCGCCAGGGGCTGCTGCTCGGGACGGGAGCCTCGGCGGCGGGCGTGCTGCTGGGGGTCGGCCTGTGCGCGGCGGGGACGGTGGTCGTCGGTACGCTCGACCTCGGCCCGGTGCACCTCTCGCTGGCGCCGGCCCCGCTGGCCTGCGCGCTGGCCGGGCTGTTCGGAGTGCTGCTCACCCTGCTGGCCGTCCGCGGCCCGGCGAAGGCCGCGGCGGCGGTGCCGCCGGTGGCCGCGCTCGGCGGCACGCACGGGCCGGTCGGCGGGGCGGCCAAGGCCCGGGCGGCGGTGTGGACGGCGGTGCTGCTGTGCGCGGGGACGGCGCTGCTGGTGGCCGGCGCGGTGGCCCCGCCGCCGCTGTCGCTGCTCGCGGTCACCGTCGGCGCGATCGTCAGCTTCTTCGGCGTGCTGCGGCTCGCCGACCGGCTGCTGCCCGCCGTCGTCGGCGTGCTGGGCGGCCCGGCCCGGCGGCTCGGTGGGACGGCCGGGCGGCTCGCCACCCAGCAGCTGCGGCTCAACCCGGGCCGCACCGGGGCGACCGGCTCGGCGCTGCTGCTCGGCGTGACCGTGATGGTCGGCGCAGTCACCGCGCTGGAGATCACCTCCAACTCCCTGGTGCCGGCGGTGTCCGCGCGCCAACCCGGGGTCTTCTCGGCGGTCGTCACCGGGGGCGGCGCGCTGCCCGCCGGGGCGGTCACCGCGCTCGGTGCGCAGCGCGGGCTCGCCGTCACGCCGGTCCGCTCGGCCACCGTCGAACTCGACGGCCGGCCCACCCTGGTCGCGGCCGCCGACCTGGCCCGGCTCAACCCCTCGGCGGACGGCGTCGACCAGGCCGGGGCGCTTGCCGACGGCGCCGCGCTGAGCGGTCTCGGCGGCGGCGGGGTGCGCCGGGTCGGGGGCCCGGCGGGCGGGCCCGGCACCGACCTGCGGGTCGAACCCGGACGCAGCAGCCTGCCGCTCACCCTGCAGACCGGTGCGACGCTGCTGGTGACCCCCGCGACCCTGGACCGGCTCGCCCCCGGCGCGGCCGTCACCACGGTCTGGATCAGCCCGGGCGCGGGCGAGGACCGGTCGACCGCCCGCCGGGCGCTGGACCGGGCGCTCGCCGACCACCCGGAGGTGGCCGTCACCGACATCGGCGCGCAGGCGGAGACGCTGCGGTTGCTGCTGGACCGGATGACGACCGTCAGCATGGCCCTGCTGTCCTTCTCGGTCGCCATCGCCGGGCTCGGCGTCGCGGCCACCCTGATGCTCAGCGTCAGCGAACGCGCCCGCGAGATCGGCATGCTGCGCGCCATCGGGATGTCCCGGCGGCAGCTGCGCCGGATGCTCACCCTGGAGGCGGTGCTGCTGTCGCTGGCCGGGGCGTTGGTCGGCACCGGACTGGGCGTCGGCTACGGCTGGGCGGCCGCGCGTTCGCTCACCTCCACGGTGGGGACGGTCGGCGGCCCGCCGGTGGTGCTGGTGCTGGCCGCGCTCGGGCTGACCGTCCTGACCGGGCTCGCCGCCGCCGTCCTGCCAGCCCGTCGGGTCGGCCGGATGACCGTGGTGGACGCGATGCGGACCGCCTGACCGGCCAGCGCACCCGGCTCGGAGCGGCCGGGCCACCCCGCCTGCCCGGAGCGGCCGGGCACGGAGGTTCGACCGGCTCAGGCCAGGGTGAAGAGGGCGCGCGGGGCGGCCGGGCGGGCGCCGGCGACGGCCAGGTCGGCGAGCATGGTCTCGGTCTCCCGGGCGGCGCGCAGGACGGCCGGGTCGAGGTCGACGACCACCAGTTCGCGCCGGTCCTCGCCCGCCTCGGCGAGCAGTCGGCCGTCCGGGGCCCACACCGCGCTGCCGCCGCAGGTGTGCCAACCGCCGGTGTGGCCGATGTGGTTGGCGAGCACCGTGTAGAGGGTGTTGTCGAGCGCGCGGGCGGGGAACCAGGTGCGGGACTCGTGGTGGCCGTGGCCGACGCTGAACAGCGCGCCGACCAGGTAGGCGTGGCAGCCGTCGAGTGCGGCGGCGCGGGCGTGCTCGGGGAAGCCCGAGTCGTAGCAGACGCCGAGGCCGAGCCGCCAGCCGTCCAGCTCCAGGGTGCAACCGGCCGCCCCGGGGCGGTAGTAGTCGCGTTCGGTCTTGAACAGGTGCTGCTTGTCGTAGCGGGTGACGAGGCCGCCGTCCGGGCCGAGGACGAAGGCGGAGACCCGCAGCTCGTCGCCCACCTGCGCGGCGGCGCCGACGATCGCGGCGGTGCCGGTCTCGCGGCAGGCCTCGGCGATCGGCGCGAGGCGCGGATCGCCGGGCTGGACGGCGTACTTGAGCGGGTCGGTGCGGATCAGCTCGGGCTCGTAGCCGGAGAGGAACTTCTCGGCGAACAGCACCAGGCGGGCGCCGGCCGCGGCGGCCTCGCGGATCAACTCGGCGGCCTGGGCGGCGTTGGTGGGTATCTCACCGGCCACGGCCTGGGCCTGGACGGTGGCGATCCGCAGCGGGCGCTCGGGGTGACGGGCGGCGGCGGTGGGGACCGGGTCGGGAGACATGGCCGTCACGCTAGCGGACGGCTTCGGGCAGCCCCGGACGGCCCCGGACGGCCGCGCGTGGATGCCGACGGCCTCTCAGTGGACGGCCCCGTCCGGGTGGTCGGTGGCGGCGTCGCCCAGCGGGTCGGTGCCGCGCGGCGACCGGACCGACGGCACGGTGATCCGCTGGACCCTCGGCCGGGTACGCCAGTTGACCCGCCGTACGTCGCGGGCGAGCGCGCCCGGTCGCCAGAGTTCGACGACGGCCGTCACGGCGCCCAGCACGAATCCGGCGGCCAGCCAGCCGGCGACCACGTCGCTCGGCCAGTGGACCCCGAGGGCGATCCTGGTCCAGCCGATGGTCAGCACCGTCGCCGCCGCCACCGCGCAGGCGGCGATCCGCCCGCGTCGGCGGACCCGGTACCAGACCAGGCCGACCAGCACCGCGCAGGCGATCGCCGAGGCCATGGCGTGCCCGGAGGGGAAGGCCGGGCCGCCGGCGTGCGAGACCGGGTCGGCGAAGGAGGGCCGTTGGCGGTCGACGGCCAGCTTCAGCGCCCACTGGCCGCCCCAGCCGACCAGGGTCTGGGCGGCCACCCAGCCGGCCAGGACCCGGGCGCCGATCAGCCACAGCCAGACGGCCGCGATGCCGAGCAGGGTGCGCATCGTGACCGTGCCGCCGATGTCGGAGAGCGTCTGCACCGAGGCGGTCCAGATCCGGTGCCGCCGGGCGAAGGTGTGCAGTTCGCCGATCCAGCTCTGGTCGAGCTGTTCCAGCGGATGCCAGTGTCGGGTCACCAGGGCGGCCAGGAGGCCGAACAGCGCGGCACAGACCACCGCGAGCGCCGAATCCCGCAAGAGGCGGCGGTGACGCGCAGTGACGGCGGTCGAGCTGTTGGTCAGGTGCATGGCTGACACCTTCCCAGTGTCCCGGGGCGATCAGGACCACGGGTGATAGCGATTCGGCATCGTTTGTGGGGAGAACCTGCGTGCGCCGGGGGGCGGGCGCCGGTGGAAGGCGGGGGGCGCGCGGGAACGCGCGTGCCCGTTCGGGGGTTTCACCCTGTATGGCGGCCGGTGGGGCGGCGGGCGCGTGTGCGGGGCGTGACGGAAGCGTTCGGAAGCGGTCGCGGAAACGACACCGAAGGTGCTCGACCGGTCACCCGGTGTCCATGGCCGGGGTGAAAACCGGCAGGATACTGCATCGCGGGGAAGAATCTGAGTGACTTGGGAATGTTGTCCGGATTCTGTTCGTTGGATCGTTACGTGTGAGCCCCGCGGGGCCCGCACTTCTTGCCCTCTCGGGGGGCAGGCAGGCAGACCTCGGCAATTCCAGCAAAGGGAGCAAGCATGGCCACCCGTGCCGTCGTTCGCGACAGGGCCGACCGGACTCGCGCGGCCCGCCCGACCAACCTTGAGGCCGACCGCGACCTGGTCGGTATGTACCTCGACGAGATCGCCAGGACACCCCTGCTCGATGCCGCCGAGGAGGTCGAGCTCTCACTGCGGATCGAGGCCGGCGTGTACGCCCAGCACCTGCTGGAGGAGGGCGTGTTCCCCGAGGGCGTGAAGCGCGAGGAACTGGAGGCGATAGCCGAGGACGCCGAGCGCGCCAAGGACGTCTTCATCCGCTCCAACCTCCGGCTCGTGGTGGCGGTCGCCCGCCGGTACCCGCGCAGCGGCCTTCCGCTGCTGGACCTCATCCAGGAGGGCAACGCCGGCCTGGTGCGCGCCGTCGAGAAGTTCGACTACGCCAAGGGCTTCAAGTTCTCCACCTACGCCACCTGGTGGATCCGGCAGGCGATCACCCGGTCGATCGCCGACCAGTCCCGCACCATCCGGCTGCCCGTGCACCTGGTCGAGGAGCTGGGGCGGATCCGGCGGGTGCAGCGGGAGAAGTCCAAGGAGCTGGGCCGTGAGGCCGAGCCGGCCGAGATCGCGGCCGAGTTGGACACCACCGAGGCCCGGATCAAGGACGTGCTGGACTGGGCCCGCGACCCGGTCAGCCTCAACATGGCGGTCGACGACGAGGGCGAGACCCAGTTCGGCGACCTGGTCGAGGACACCGGGGCGACGTCCCCCGAGGACGCCGTGATGGTGATGCTCCGCCGCGAGGAGCTGGACGGCCTGATCGGGCGGCTGGACGACCGCACGGCCTCGATCATCCGCTCCCGCTACGGGATGGAGGACGGCCGCGAGCGCACCCTCACCGAGGTGGGCAAGCAGCACGGCCTCACCCGCGAGCGGATCCGCCAGATCGAGAAGCACGCGCTGGCCGAGCTGAAGAAGATCGCCGACCACGCGGGCTTCGAGGCCGCCTGAGAACCCGAGCCAACTGCCTGCGGCTCCATCCCGCCCCGGGCCCTGGTGCGGAGCGCTCCGCACCAGGGCCCGGGGTGTGTCGCGGGGCTCTTAGGCTGGAGGGACGGGACGATCCGGACGGCAGTCGACGGGAAGCGGAAGTGAGCAGGGTGAGCGAGCAGGGGCAGGGGCAGGCGCGGGAGCCGGAGCAGGGACAGGGACAGGGACAGGGACAGGGACAGGGACAGGGTGAGCAGCAGGGGCGGGAGGCGCGGCCGGCGGCGCCGAAGGCCCGGCTGGTCTTCCGGGACCCGCTGGACCAGCAGTCCCGGGACGACACCGACACCGGCTGGGGTGAGCGCCCCGGGGCGGGGGAGAGCGGTGGGCGGGGGCTGGACTGGTACCTGAGCCAGCGCCCGCCGCACCACGGGGACTGAGGAGCGGTGCTCAGCGCTGCGGGGTGACCAGCGCGTCGCGGATCTCGGTGAGCAGTTGGACCTCCTTGGCCTCGGCCTCCGCCATCGTCTCGGCGGTGCTCTTCCGCCTGGCGGCCAGCCTGTTCATGGGCACGATCAGGACGAAGTAGACGACGGCCGCCGTGATCAGGAACTGCAGCAGGGCGCTGAGCACCGATCCCCACAGGATGAGGATCCCGGACGTGACCTCGCCGGTGGCGTTCAGCTCGCAGGGGCCCTTGAGGCAGGAACTGTAGGACGCCAGGTCCTTCGTTCCGAAGACGCCGACGATCGGATTGATGACGCCCTTGACGAAGGCGTTGACGATGTTGGTGAAGGCCGCGCCGATGACGACGGCGACGGCGAGTTCGACGACGTTTCCACGCAGCAGGAATTCCTTGAAGCCTTTCATGCCGCCGTGAACGACGAAGTCGTTGCCCGGTTACGGGTGATCTTCCGTTGGTCCGGATTGACAACCCGTCCGGCCCGCCGGGCCGCCCGGCGGCGATGGCAGCCCGGCCCGCGCGGGCCCGACCGCGAGCGCCGCGGCCACCGCGAGCAGCACCAGCGCGGGCACCCCGGCCCGGCGCCGTACGGCGTGCCGCCAGCGGTGCCACCCGCCGGCCCCGCGCCGGATCGGCGGGAAGCGCGGCACCTCTCGCCGGGGCGGTACGGCGGGTGCGGGCAGCGGTACGGAGAGGCTCATGGTCGTCATGGTCACCACCGAGGTCGTGGGGGCCGCTCCTGTGCGGGCCGGTCGTTCTCCGGCGCCCCTACGATGTGCGCCGCGCGCCGCCCCGGAAAGCCCTTATCCGCAGCCTGTGGACAACTCGGGCCCTGTGGATGAATTCGTACACCCGCACGAGTGCATCCGGCCCGCCCGGGATGACGAACCGGGGCGACGAGCCGGGACAGCGCACGGGGACGGTGAACCGGGACGACGAAGGCCCGCCGCCCCGCGAAGAACGCGGGGTGGCGGGCCTTGTCGATGCGCTGGGCGTCCGGCGTCGAGGTCAGCTCGCGGCCGGAGCCGGGCTGGAAGAGCTGGAAGAGCTCGAAGAACCGGAGGACGAGGACGTCGATGACGTCGAGGACGACGCCGGGGTCGAGCCGGACGACGACGCCGAGGAGCTACCGGAGGAGCCTGCGCCCACCGTGCTGCTGGAGGACGAACGGCTGTCGGTGCGGTAGAAGCCCGAGCCCTTGAACACGACGCCCACGGCCGAGAAGACCTTGCGGAGCCGTCCCTGGCAGTCGGGGCACGTGGTCAGCGCCTCGTCGGTGAACTTCTGCACCGCCTCCAGGCCGTTGCCGCACTCGGTGCACTGGTACTGGTACGTGGGCACTTGTCTTCCTCCTGGCACTCTCGCCTGATGAGTGCTAACGATGGTCAATGATGCGGCATTCCGCTGGATCAGTCCAGCGACTCCGATGTGAGATGAGCCGTGGCCGAGCCGCGCACGCTCCTCCACCGCGGCTCCGCGCCGCCCCCACCGCGCGCCGCCCACGGCTTCGCGCGGTGCGCCACCGCGTGCCCGCTCAGCCCTTGGCCGCGCCCACCAGCTGCGGCGCGGCGCCGCGCTCCGGTGCGGCCGCGACCACCTGGCCCGGCGCGGTCAGCAGGTGCCGCAGCGACACCAGCGCGATCAGGCCCAGGCCGGCGCCGGCCACCGGCACCAGGAACCCGCTGGACGGCCCGTGGCCGTCGATCAGCTGCCCGGCGATCATCTGGCCGACCGCCAGGCCGAGGCCGATGGCGCCGGTCAGCCAGGTGAACGCCTCGGTCTTGGCGCCGTCCGCGACGAGCGTCTCGACCAGGGTGTAGCCGCTGATCAGGGTCGGCGCGATGGCCAGGCCGCAGACCAGTCCGGCGACGGCGAGCGCGATCAGGTTGGGCATCGCCCACAGCGTCGAGCAGCCCAGCACCAGCAGGGCGTAGCTCATGATCATCCGCTGCTGCACGGCCCGCCGCCAGGCGATCACGCCGTACAGCACGCCGGCCACCATCGAGCCGCCGGCGAAGATCCCGTACACGGTGCCGGCGGCGGCGTGCTGCCCGACCGAGTCGGCGAAGGCGTTCACCGAGACCTGCATGCCGCCGAACACGGCGCCCACCCCGAGGAAGGCCCCGGCCAGCAGCCGGACGCCGGGGGAGGCGAGCGCGGAGGCGCGCCGCACGCCGGGCTGGGGCACCGCCCGGGCGGGCGCGGTGCGCCGCTGGGCGGCGAAGGCCAGGCCGCCGACGAGGGTCAGCGTGGCCTCGGCGATCAGCCCGGCCGAGGGGCTGACCGTGGTGGCGACGGCGGTGGCCAGGATCGGGCCGATCACGAAGGTGAACTCGTCCGTCACGGACTCGAAGGCGAACGCGGTGCCCACCTTGGCCGCGGACGAGGCGGACGCGCCGTCCGCGGTGAACTCGGCGATCCAGCGGGACCGGACCATGGCGCCGATCTGCGGAACGCTCGCGCCGGCCGGGACGGCGGCCAGGAACAGGCTCCAGGCCGGTGCGTGGCCGAGCGACAGCGCGATCAGCGCGCCGACCGAGGCCGCGTGCACCACGACGGTCGGGACGAGGACGGCGGTCTGGCCGTACCGGTCGGCGAGCCGGCCGGTCTGCGGGCCGATCAGGGCCTGGGCGACGGCGGCGACGGCCGCGACGGTGCTCGCGGTGCCGTACGAGCCGTGGGTCTCCTTGACGAGCAGCAGGATGCCCATGCTGAGCATCGCGTACGGCAGCCGCGCGAGGAACGCCGGCGCCAGGAACGTCCAGGCGCCGGGCGTGCGCAGCAGTGCGCCGTATCCGACCCGCACGGGGGCGGGGGCGCCGGCGGCATCGGCGGTGCCGCCGGCAGGGGTGGCGTTGGCGGTGTCACGCGGGGTCGCGGTGTCCGCGGGGTCGTCGACCGTTCGGCGGGCCGTCACGGTCGGTCCTTCCTGCTGCCTGGTAGCGCGGCAGGGCATGGGGTGGCCCCGACGGCGCCGAGAGTCGTCCTCTCGCGCGTCGACCGGGGTAGATACCGGGCCGGCCCGGCGTGGTGGCCGAGGTCCGGACCGCGGCCGCCGAACGGTCGCGCCAACTCTGCTTCAGGCAGATGCTGGGTGTGATCTGACCATCATACATATACGCGCGTAGATGTCGCGCTGATCCCCAGACTACAAGGCCCGTCCAAAATTGTCCTGCCCATCGAAGGTGAACAGCGGGTGAGGCCTTCCGGTCCTCCGGTCTTCCGGCCTTCCGGTCGCCACCCGCCGCCCACCCTCCCGGCTCGGCGCCCGACGGCGGGTCTCAGCGCCCGACGCCGGGCCTCACCGCCCGTTCAGCCACCCCGCGAGCTTGCCGCCCTTGTCCACGGCCCGCAGCCGCCGCTCGGCCGCCTCGCCGACCTCGTCGGTGGTGACCACCAGCAGCTCGTCCCCGCCGCGCAGCACCGTCGCCTTGTCCGGCACGAAGGAGCTGCCCTCCCGCACCACCAGGGTGACGGCGGCCCCCTTGGGCAGCCGCAGCTCGCTGACCTCCACGCCGGACATCCGGGAGCCGGGGGAGAGCGCGACCGACAGCAGGTGCCCGTGCAGCTTCTCCAGCGGGGCGGACTCGATGTCCAGGTCCTGGCCCATCGAGCCCTCGCCGATCCGCAGCTGCTTGGCCACCCAGGGCAGGGTCGGGCCCTGGAGCAGGGTGAAGACGACGACCAGGATGAAGACGATGTTGAAGACGTCCTGGGCCTTCGGCGCGCCCGACACCAGCGGGATGGTCGCCAGCACGATGGGCACCGCCCCGCGCAGTCCGGCCCAGCTGAGCAGTGCCTGCTCCCGGCCCGGCACCTTGAACGGGGTCAGCGTCAGCACCACGGACAGCGGCCGGGCCAGGAAGACCAGCACGCCGCCGATCACCAGCGCGGGGACCACCGCGGAGCCCATGGTCTCGGGCGTGCAGAGCAGGCCGAGCAGCACGAACATGCCGATCTGCCCGATCCAGGCCAGGCCGTCGGCGAAGCCCCGGACGGCCGGGCCGTGCGGCAGCTTGGCGTTGCCGAGGATCACCGCGCTGATGTAGACGGCGAGGAAGCCGGAGCCGTGCAGCAGCGCGCCGCCCGCGTAGGCGAGCACGGTCAGCGCCATCACCGCGATCGGGTACAGGCCGGAGGAGGGCAGCGCGACGTGCTTGATCCCGTACGCGCCGAGCTTGCCGACCGCGAAGCCGACCGCCGCGCCGATCGCCAGCTCGGCGATGATCGTGCCGACCAGGACGTACCAGGAGTCCAGCTCGCCGGTGGTGGCGAAGGCGACGACCAGGATGACCACGGGCGCGTCGTTGAAGCCGGACTCGGCCTCCAGCAGGCCGGTGAGCCGGTGCGGCAGCGGGACCATGCGCAGGACGGAGAAGACGGCGGCGGCGTCGGTGGAGGAGACGATCGCGCCGAGCAGCATCGAGGTCCGCCAGTCCAGGCCGACCAGCCAGTGCGCGCCGGCCGCGGTGACGAACACGCTGACCCCGACGCCGACGGTGGCGAGCACGGTGGCGGCCGGCATCACGGGTCTGACCTCGCGCCAGCTGGTCTTGAGGCCGCCCTCGGCGAGGATCACCACGAGCGCCGCGTAGCCGAGCACCTGGGTCAGCTCGGCGTTGTTGAAGGAGACGCCGATGCCGTTCTGGCCCAGGGCGACGCCGATCCCGAGGTAGATCAGCAGGCTCGGTAGCCCTGAGCGGGTGGATATCCGCACGGCGACCACCGCGACCAGCAGGATCACGGAGAACTCGAGGAGGAGCTGGTTCAGGTGGTCGATGTTCACGCAGTGGCACCTCGTGCAGGCAGGGGCGGGCGGGGTGTCTGGTGGTGCTGGAGGGCGCGACCCGTTAAGAAGGCGTCAATGCTCCTGTTGCGGATCGTTACTCAGTCTAACATTTTGCCATATCTTTAGTTTCTTTTCCTCCCCGGGCCCCCAACCGCCGCTTCCGGGCCTCCTCGTTGACCTCCTCCGATCCCACGGTGAGCGTCCCCCGTGCACGCCGCTCGGCCGACTCGGCCTAATGTGGTGCCCTGTCACGGCCCCCGGCCCTGGACACGCCCGCCCGCCCCGAAGTCAGGACCGCAAGGACCCAGATGCCCCGCTCGAAGAAGTTCCGGCGCGCCCGTCTGATCGTGATCGTGCTGGTCGTGCTGCTGGTGGCCGGCGTCGGCTACGGCGGCTACCGCGGGGTCACCGCGGTCCGCGCGTCCTTCCCGGAGGTCGACGGCACCGTCAAGGTGGCGGGCATGAGCGCGCCGGTCGACGTCAAGCGGGACGCCAACGGCATCCCGCAGCTCTACGCCGACACCAACGAGGACCTCTTCCGCGCCCAGGGCTACGTCCAGGCGCAGGACCGCTTCTGGGAGATGGACGTCCGGCGGCACATCACCGCCGGCCGGCTGTCCGAGATGTTCGGCGACGGCCAGGTCGACACCGACGCCTTCATCCGGACCATGGGCTGGCGGCAGGTGGCGCAGAAGGAGTTCGACACCAAGCTGTCGGCCGACACCAAGAAGAACCTCCAGGCCTACGCGGACGGCGTGAACGCCTGGCTCGCCGAGCACCCCGGCGGCGAGAAGGCCTCGCTGGAGTACGCCCTGCTCGGCGCCGTCAACGGCGACTACCAGCCCGAGCAGTGGAGCCCGGTCGACTCGGTGGCCTGGCTCAAGGCGATGGCCTGGAACCTCTCCGGGAACCTCCAGGAGGAGATCGACCGCTCGCTGCTGGCCCAGGACTTCGGTCCGGACAAGATCGCCGAGCTGTACCCCGACTACCCGTACACCCGCAACGGCACGATCGTGAAGACCGGCACGGTGGCCGGCGACAACTACCGCCCCGCCGACGGCTCACCCCCGTCCGGCGGCGGCACCGCCACCACCCAGGGCGCGGCCACCACCAAGGCGCTGCTCCAGGGCCTCACCGACCGGATCGACGGCATGCCGCAGCTGCTCGGCCGCCCCGGCCAGGGCATCGGCTCCAACTCCTGGGTCGTCGCCGGCACCCACACCACCACCGGCAAGCCGCTGCTGGCCAACGACCCGCACCTCGGCCCCGGCCTGCCCTCGGTCTGGTACCAGATGGGCCTGCACTGCCGCACCAGCTCGCCGGCCTGCCAGTACGACGTCTCCGGCTTCAGCTTCGCTGGCATGCCCGGCGTGATAATCGGCCACAACAAGGACGTCGCCTGGGGCTTCACCAACCTCGGCGCCGACGTGACCGACCTCTACCTGGAGAAGGTCACCGGCCCGGACACCTACCAGGTCGACGGCAAGGACGTGAAGTTCGACCTCCGCAAGGAGACCATCAAGGTCGCTGGCGGCGACGACCGCACGATCACCGTCCGCACCACCCAGACCGGCGCCCCGCTCATCTCCGACCAGAGCACCGAGCAGCAGAACGTCGGCAAGTACGCCCCCAACGGCAGCGCCGCCCCCGACCGCGGCACCGGCGGCTACGGCGTCGCCCTGCAGTGGACGGCGCTGAACCCCGGCAAGACCATGGACGCGGTGTTCGAGCTGGACCGGGCCCGCAACTGGGACGAGTTCCGGGCCGCCGCCAAGGACTTCGCCGTCCCCGCGCAGAACCTGGTCTACGCCGACGCCAAGCACATCGGCTACCAGGCCCCCGGCGACATCCCGGTCCGCGGCAAGGGCGACGGCACCTACCCGGCCCCGGGCTGGGACTCCACGTACCAGTGGAAGGGCTCGATCCCCTTCACCGCCCTGCCGTACAGCCTGGACCCGTCCGCGGGCTACATCGTCACCGCGAACCAGGCCGTGGTGGACCCGAGCTACAAGTACTCGCTCACCAAGGACTGGGAGTACGGCACCCGGGCCAAGGAGATCACCGACCAGATCGAGGGCCTGCTCAAGAACAACGGCAAGATCTCGCCGGACGACATGCAGACCATGCAGCTGGACAACACCAGCATCATGGCCAAGACGCTCGTCCCGCTGCTGCTCAAGCAGCAGATCGACGACCCGTACGTGCGCGAGGCGCAGGACCTGCTGAAGGACTGGAACTACCACCAGGACGCCGACTCGGCCGCCGCCGCCTACTACAACGGCGTCTGGCGCCAGCTGCTCAGCCTCGCCTTCGGCCAGAAGTTCCCGGCCGACCTGCGGGCCAAGGGCAACTGCCTGCTGGTCCGCCAGCAGGACGACCCGACCAGGCCGGACAGCTCCAGCAAGATCGTCACCGAGTGCGGCACCCGCGACCCGGGCAAGGCCCAGCCGGACGGCGGCGACCGCTGGACCGAGGTGGTCCGGCAGCAGCTGGACAAGCCGGACAGCTCCTGGTGGACGTACATCGACTCCCAGCACAAGGAGCAGAAGGGCCTGGACAACCTGCTCAAGGAGGCGATGAAGGACGCCCGGCAGGACCTCACCTCGCTGCTCAGCAAGGACATCTCCACCTGGAGCTGGGGCCGCCTGCACAAGCTGACCCTGCGCGAGCAGACCCTCGGCACCGACGACTCCTCGATCGCCTCCGGCGCGGTCCACCGGCTGCTCAACCGCGGCCCGTACCGGCTCTCCGGCGGCTCGGCGGCCGTCGACGCGGCCGGCTGGAACGCGGCGGCCGGCTACCAGGTGGACTGGATCCCGTCGATGCGGATGGTGATCGACCTGAGTGACCTCGACTCCTCGCGGTGGATCAACGTCGGCGGCGCCTCCGGCCACGCCTTCCACGACAACTACAACGACCAGACCGACCTCTGGCTCAAGGGCAAGCTGCTGACCTGGGCCTACACGCCGGACGCGGTCGAGAAGGCCACCAAGCACAAGCTGGTGCTCAGCAACGGCTGACCCCGCACGACCCGCACGACCCCGGCGGCCCCGCTCCCTCCCCGGAGCGGGGCCGCCGCCGTCTCACCCCAGCCTCCGCAGCCCGGCGGGCGTGACCGCCAGGTCCACCGGGCGGTCGTGCGGTTCGGCCGGCACCTCGTCCAGCAGCTCGTGCTCGTAGAGCAGAACCGCCAGCACCGGCCGCGCGCCCGCCCGCCCCAGCCGGGCCAGCACCCGGTCGTAGCTGCCGCCGCCGCGGCCCAGCCGCAGCCCCCGCCGGTCCACCGCCAGGCCCGGCAGCAGCACCACGGAGGCCTCCGTGACCGCCTCCGGGCCGAGCCGGGGGCCGACCGGCTCCAGCAGCCCGCGTCCGGCCGGGGCCAGCTCCTGCGGGCCCTGGTAGGCGGCCCAGTCCAGGTCGTTGTCGGGCAGCAGCACCGGCAGCAGCACCCGCACCCCGCGCGCCCGCAGCGCGTCCAGCAACGGCCTGGTCCCGGGCTCGGCACCCACCGACACGTACGCGGCCACGGTGGCGCCCGGCGCCGCCAGCTCCCCGGCGTGCCCGGCCAGCGCGAGCGCGGCCTCCGCGCGCCCCTCAGCGGAGAGCGCGCGGCGCCGGGTCAACAGCCGTGTCCTCAGATCGCTCTTCTCGTTGTGCATCGGATCCTCCGCAACTCTGTGCCGTCGGGCCGTGCCGCCGACCGGTCCCGCCGGCCGGCGCCATCGACGCGCAGAGCCTGACACGCGAAAGGGCGCCGCGATTGTCCACCCCGCTGCTGGTCCAGGCCCTGGCCGTGCTCAGCGCCCCCGCGCTGGCCGGCGCCACCGTGCTCGGCCTGCGGCTGCGCCGGGGCGGCGCCGAAGCCGCCGCCCGGCAGGAACGGCTGCGCGAGCGGATCGCCGAACTGGAGACCCGCTGCGCCGACCTGGAGCGCACCGCCTCCTGCGACCCGCTCACCGGCGTGTGGAACTACCGCCACCTGCAGCTCACCCTGGACCGCGAGATCGAGCGCGCCCGCCGCGCCGAGCGGACCGACCAGCCCGAAGGGCCGCGCCCGCTGGCCGTGCTGCTGCTGGAGATCACCGGCTTCGACGCGGTCGTCGCCGAGCACGGCCGCGGCCGCGCCGGCGCGGTGCTGCGCGACCTCGCCCAGCGGCTGGCGATGGAGATCCGCCGTGCCGACACCCTCGGCCGCTACAGCGGAGAGGAGTTCCTGGTGGTGCTGCCGGACACCGGCGCCGAGGGCGCCGCACAGGTCGCCGAGCGCCTGGTCTGGTCGGTCCGCCGGCACCTGCTGCTCGACTGGTCCTCCGGCCCGCGCGAGTCCCGCCCGGCCCACGGCAACGGCCTCACCGCCGCCGTCGGCGTCGCCGTGCTGCCCGAGGACGGCACCCACGCCGCCGTGCTGCTGCGCGCCGCCGACCGCGCGCTCGCCGAGGCCAGGGCGGCCGGCGGCGACTGCTGGCGGGTCCGCCCGGGCCCCGGCGACCGGTCGGCGGCGCGGCCGGCCGCCCCGCCCGCCGCCGGTGCGCGGCCCAACGCGACTGCCGAGCGTGACCGTTCGGGAAAGCCGGGTAGTCTGTCGCCCTGTGCCGACGGGGACCCCCTCGCCCAGCCGGTCAATTCCCATACGCCTGCCGCCGTGGCCGGGCCCCGCGACGTGCTGTCCTAGCCGTCGACCGCGCCCGGCCGGGCGAAAACGTGCCTGAGTAAGGTAAACGCATGACGACGACCAACTCCCGAATCCCGGTAACCAAGGCCGTGGTACCCGCGGCCGGACTGGGCACCCGCTTCCTCCCGGCAACCAAGGCCACTCCGAAGGAGATGCTGCCCGTCGTCGACAAGCCGGCCATCCAGTACGTCGTCGAGGAGGCCTCCTCCGCGGGGCTGTCCGACATACTGATGGTCACCGGCCGTAACAAGCGGGCCCTGGAGGACCACTTCGACCGCGCCTACGAGCTGGAGGAGCTGCTCGCCCGCAAGGGCGACGAGGACCGCCTGCGCCGGGTCCGCGAATCCGTCGAGCTGGCCAACATGCACTACGTCCGCCAGGGCGACCCGAAGGGCCTCGGCCACGCCGTCTCGGTCGCCGAGCAGCACGTGGCAGGCCAGCCCTTCGCCGTCCTCCTCGGCGACGACCTGATCGACCCGCGCGACCCGCTGCTCGCCCGCATGATCGAGGTCCAGCAGGAGCTCGGCGGCTCGGTCGTCGCCCTCATGGAGGTCGACCCCTCCCAGATCCACCTCTACGGCTGCGCCGCCGTCAAGGCGAACGGCTTCGGCGAGGACGTCTTCCAGGTGACCGACCTGGTCGAGAAGCCCGAGACGAACGAGGCCCCCTCGAACTACGCCGTCATCGGCCGCTACGTCCTCGACCCGCTGGTCTTCGACGTGCTGCGGGAGACCCCGCCCGGCCGCGGCGGCGAGATCCAGCTCACCGACGCCCTGCGCGAGCTGACCACCCGCGAGCCGGAGGCCGGCGGCCAGGTCCACGGCGTGCTCTTCAAGGGCCGCCGCTACGACACCGGCGACCGCGCGGACTACCTGCGCGCTATCGTCCGACTGGCCTCCGAGCGCGAGGACCTCGGCCCGGAGTTCCGCTCCTGGCTGCGCGAGTTCGTCGCCTCCGAGCTGCAGGACTGACACGACGACAGAGAGCGAGCCGCCGATGACCGGGTCCACCCAACACACCACCGGATCCGCCGCAGCCTGCTGCGACGGAACCACGGACCCGGCACCGGCGGCCCCCCGCCTCTGGACGGTGGACGAACACCTCTCCGACGTCCTGGCCGCGGTCGGCCCGCTGCCCGCCATCGAGCTGCAACTGCTCGACGCCCAGGGCTGCCGGCTCGACGAGGACGTCCTCGCCGACGGTGACCTGCCGCCCTTCGACAACAGCTCGATGGACGGCTACGCCGTGCGCACCGCCGACACCGCCGGCGCCACCGACCCGTACCCCTCGGTGCTCGCCGTCGTCGGCGACATCGCGGCCGGCGCGGGCGAACTGCCCCGGGTCGGGCCCGGCCAGGCCGCCCGGATCATGACCGGCGCCCCCGTCCCGCCCGGCGCCCAGGCCGTCGCCCCGGTCGAGTGGACCGACGGCGGCACCGGCACCGGCGTGCCCGCCGACGCGATGACCGCGCCCGCCGAGGACGAGGAGGTCCGCGTCCTGCGCCCGGTCGCCGAGGGCGCCCACATCCGCCGCCGCGGCAGCGACGTCGCGGCCGGCAGCAAGGTCCTGGGGGCCGGCACCCGGCTCGGCCCCACCCAGCTCGGCCTGCTCGCCGCGATCGGCCGCGCCACCGTCAAGGTCCGCCCGCGCCCCCGGGTCGTGGTGCTGTCCACCGGCAGCGAGCTGGTCCAGCCCGGCGAGCCGGTCGGCCCCGGGCAGATCTCCGACTCCAACAGCTTCACCCTCACCGCGGCCGCCCAGGACGCCGGCGCCATCGCCTACCGGGTCGGCGCCGTCCCGGACCAGGCCGACCGGCTGCGCGCCGTCCTGGAGGACCAGCTCGGCCGGGCCGACCTGATCGTCACCAGCGGCGGGGTCAGCGTCGGCGCGTACGACGTGGTCAAGGAGGTCTTCGAGTCCTACGGCGGCGTCGACTTCCGCAGGCTGCGGATGCAGCCCGGCAAGCCGCAGGGCTTCGGCCGGATCGGCGGCCCGGCCGGCGTGCCGCTGCTCGCCCTGCCCGGCAACCCGGTCAGCGCCTACATCTCCTTCGAGCTGTTCGTCCGCCCGGTCATCCGCACCATGCTCGGCGCCGCCGACGTCCACCGCCCGGTGGTCCGCGCGCTCTGCCCGGCGGCGCTGCGCTCCCCGGCCAGCCGCCGGCAGTTCCTGCGCGGCCGCTACTCGGCGGCGGACGGCACCGTCGAGCCGGTGGGCGGCGCCGAGTCGCACCTGGTGGGCGCCCTGGCCCGGGCGAACTGCCTGATCACCGTCCCCGAGGCCGTCACCGCCCTGCCCGCCGGCAGCGAGGTCGACGTGGTCCTGCTCGGTTCCTAGGACATGTCTCGCGGACCAGGCCCCTCCCACGGGGTGCGGCGGGGGAGCTGTACGGTAGCGCGGTATTCGACCTGCGTGCCCCTGGAGCCACCCGTGACGACACCTCCCCCCGGCGACCGCCTCACCCACGTCGACGACCAGGGCGCGGCCCGGATGGTCGACGTCTCCGAGAAGGCCACCACCGCGCGCACCGCCGTCGCGGCCGGCCGGGTCCGGGTCTCCCCGAAGGTGGTCGAGCTGCTGCGCGGCGAGGGCGTGCCCAAGGGCGACGCCCTCGCGGTGGCCCGGATCGCCGGGATCATGGGCGCCAAGAAGACCCCCGACCTGGTCCCGCTCTGCCACCCCATCGCCGTCTCCGGCGTCACGGTGGACCTCACGGTCGCGGACGACGCCGTCGAGATCACCGCCACCGTGAGGACCGCCGACCGCACCGGCGTCGAGATGGAGGCGCTGACCGCCGTCGCGGTGGCCGGCCTCACCGTCATCGACATGGTCAAGGCCGTGGACAAGGGCGCCGCCATCGAATCCGTCCGGGTGCTCAGCAAGACCGGCGGCAAGAGCGGCGACTGGTTCGCGCCGGAGGCGGGCGAGTGAGCGGGCGGAGCGAGCTCACCACCGAGGGGTCCGGGCGGATGAGGGCCCTTGCGGTCACCGTGTCCAACCGGGCCTCGGCCGGCGTCTACGAGGACAGGGGCGGCCCGCTGCTGGTGGCCGGCCTGACCGCGATGGGCTTCACCGCCGACGGCCCCCGGGTCGTCCCGGACGGCGAGCCGGTGGAGGCCGTCCTGCGCGAGGCCGTCGCGGCCGGCTACGACGTCGTGCTCACCACCGGCGGTACCGGCATCTCGCCGATGGACCTCACCCCGGAGATGACCGCCCGGGTGATCGACCGGCAGGTCCCCGGCATCGCCGAGTCCATCCGCGCGTACGGCCGGGAGAAGGTGCCGACCTCGGCGCTCTCCCGCGGGCTGGCCGGGCTCGCCGGACGTACCCTGATCGTCAACCTGCCGGGCTCGACCGGCGGCGTCAAGGACGGCCTGGCCGTCCTCGAACCGCTGCTCGTCCACGCCGTCGACCAGCTCGGCGGCGGGGACCACCCCCGGCCGGACGCACCAGCTTCCGGGAGAACGCACTGAACGCCGGTTGGCCGGTAGAACTCCACGAGGGGGAGGTCGCGCTGCGCCCGATCCGGGCCCGCGACCAGCGCGAGTGGCAGGAGGTCAGCCTCCGCAACCGGGACTGGCTGCGCCGCTGGGAGGCGACCGTCCCGCCCGGTCCGGCCGGGCAGGCCGCCGGGCCGCGCCCGACGTTCCGGCAGATGGTGCGCTTCCTGCGCGGTGAGGGCTCGGCCGGGCGGATGCTGCCCTTCGTCGTGCTCTACAAGGGCCAGCTGGTCGGCCAGCTCACCGTCGGCGGCATCACCTGGGGCTCGATGTGCTCGGCGAACGTCGGGTACTGGATCGACGAGGCGGTGGCCGGCCGGGGCATCATGCCGACGGCCGTGGCGCTTGCCGTCAACCACTGCTTCCGCACCCTCGGCCTGCACCGGATCGAGGTCTGCATCCGCCCGGAGAACGGCCCGAGCCGCCGGGTGGTGGAAAAGCTCGGCTTCCGCTCGGAGGGAATCCGCCCGCGCTATCTCCACATCGACGGCGCCTGGCAGGACCACCTGGTGTACGCGCTGACCGCCGAGGAGGTGCCGGAGGGGATGCTGGAACGCTGGCGGTCGATCAGTTCAGGTCACGAGTCAAGTAATTGAATATATGTTCGAAACAAATATCGATATGGCATCGTCGCGACGGCGGACTGGCACAAATACCGGCAAAATAGTCGGAGAATCAGCTTGATCACACGACACGCCGAGCCAAATTGCTGCCAGGCCTTCCCGGCGCCCGTACGGTGTGGATCGTGAGCAGTAGCGGCCTTATCTACGCCGTCATCGTAGGGGCCTGGGCCGCCTATCTGGTGCCGATGTGGCTCCGCAGGCAGGACGAACTCAACGAGGCGCGCCCGACGGAGCGCTTCAGCACCGCCATCCGCCTGCTGGCCGGGCGTTCGGGGCTGGAGCGGCGGGCAGCCCGGGCCCTGGGCGACGAACCGCGTGACGACGAGCACAGCAGCGACGGCCCTCCCGGACGGGACGGGGCCGCCCCTGGCGACCCTGCGGCGGACTCCGCGCCGCCCGCCGTGGGGCCCGAGTCCCCGCCCTCCGTCGAGCCTCCGCCCGCGCCGGTGCCCGCGTCCGCGTCCGCGTCCGCGTCCTCGCCCGCATCCTCGTCCTCGCCCGAGCGGGGTGCCCGGGGAGAGCGTCCGGGCTCCGCGCCGCACGGCGGGGCGCAGCGCCGGGCCCGGCTGCTGGCCCGCCGGCGTCGGATGGTCACCGCCCTCTTCCTGGCCTTCGCGCTCGGCGCCGTGGTCGCGGCGGTGGCCGGACTGGCCTTCCTCTGGGTCCCGGCCGTCCCGGCGATCCTCCTCACCCTGTACATCGGCCACCTGCGCAAGCTGGAGCGCCAGCGCTACGAGGTGAAGCTCGACCGCGCCCGGGCCGCCCAGGCGGCCGAGCGGCTGCGCAAGCGCGAGCAGCAGCGCGCCGCGGCCCGGAGCGTCCCTGCCGAGGCCGTTGACACCCAGGCTCACACCCAGGTCCACACCCAGGCCCACGTCCGGGCCCAGGCCCCGGCCGCCGAGGGGCGGGCCGGGCGCCGCCCGCACCTGCGGCTGGCCGCCGGCCCCGGCGAGGCCGCCGTCTCCGCGCCGTCCGCCTCCGCGGTGGCCGAGGCGACCGAGCACGAGGAGTGGGTCGACGGCATGCGCGAGCGCGGAGCGGCCGGCCCGGACTCCTGGGAGCCGGTGCCCGTCCCGCTGCCGACGTACGTCACGGCGCCGGTCGCCCCCCGGGTCTCCCGCGGTCTCGACCTGACGGCCCCCGGCACCTGGACCGCGGGCCGCCCCGCCGAGTCCGCCCGCAACACCCCGCTGTTCGACCAGTACGCCGAACCGTCGGCCCCGGAGGCCCGCCCCCGGGCGGCCAACGAGTGACCTTCCCGGCCCCCGGACCAGCGCCGCATCGCCGGGGGTGGTCACGGACCCCCTCCGGAAGGTGCTAGAGTTTCTTCTCGTTGGGGCTGTGGCGCAGTCCGGTAGCGCACCTCGTTCGCATCGAGGGGGTCAGGGGTTCGAATCCCCTCAGCTCCACCCAACGACTGTTCACGAGTCTGATTCGTGAGTGGTCACGAGATCCCGCTCGACCGATTCGGTCGGGCGGGATTTCTGCTTTGAGCGGGTCTGTTCGAGGCGGCGTGCGATGGCGATGGGGCTTCGTGACGTAGATCACGCGATTGTGCGGGCTTTCTCGGGGCCGGCCGAGCTGTTGCGGTCGTGCGGAAGCCGCCGTCGAGCGGCTGGCCAACGGCTTTGTGGGGTAGGCCACTTCGGGGTGTCTGCGAGTCGTTCGTCAGCTGTGCGGCGGGGGCAGGCCGTTGAAGTCTGCGGGGGCGGGCGTGAGGCCGTCGTAGTCCTCGATGCTGTTCGCCGCTGTCAGCCCGGGGCTGCTGGCGCGGAGCCGGTGCTGGACGGTCAACAGGTTGATCATGAAGGCCATCAGGGCGAGCAGGACCGCTTGGGCGACGCGTCCGCCGGTACCGGAGAAGATCCGTGTCCCGCGGACGGGGCCGGGCAGGCCCCGGAAGACGCCCGACAGCGTGGCCGCCGACAAGGCCTACAGCAGCGGCCCGTGCCGCGCCTGCCTGCGCAGGCGCGGCATCCGGCACACGATCCCGGAGAAGGCGGACAGTCAGGCCGCCCGCCTGCGCAAAGGCTCACGCGGCGGGTGCCCACCGGCCTTCGACGAGAAGCGGTACAAGAAGCGCGACACCGTCGAACGGGCCGTCAACAAGCTCAAGCGTGCCCGAGCGGTCGCAACCCGATACGACAAGCGCGGATACGTCTACCTCGGCACCGTCACCGCAGCCGCTCTCGTCAGCTGGCTCCGCACGTGACCGCCCGGACAGCTCCGCCTGGTACTCCAGCGAGAGTTCTCCATTGGGCCCCGCTCACCAGGTCACGGGCAGTGACCGCATCCCGTAGATGAACGACTCGGTACGGAACTCGCGCTCGCCGGTCAGCCGCAGCCCCGGCAGCCGGCGGAACAGCGTCTCCAGGGCGATCTGGAGTTCGGCGCGGGCCAGCGGCTGGCCCAGGCACTGGTGTACGCCGAAGCCGAACGCCAGGTGCCGCCGGGCGTCCCGGTCCAGGTCCAGCTCGTCCGTCGCCCGATGGCCGGTGCCGCCGAACACCGCCTCGTCCCGGTTGGCGGTGGAGAGCATCGCCATCACGCCCTCCCCGGCCCGGACGGTGACGCCGCCCAGCTCCACGTCCTCCAGCGCCACCCGGGGCAGGCCGGTGTGCACGATGGTCAGCAGCCGCAACAGCTCCTCCACCGCGCCCGGCAGGGTGGCCGGGTCGGCCAGGCCGGGGATCTGCTCGGGGTGCTCCAGCAGCAGTGCGGTCGACAGCGAGATCATGTTCGCGGTCGTCTCGTGCCCGGCGATCAGCAGCAGCACGCCCATGGCGGCCGCGTCGTCCAGGGTCAGGTCGTCCCGCGCCGCGAGTCGGCTGAGGGCATCGTCCTCCGGTTGTGCGCGCTTGCGGGCCGTCAGGTCGCGAAGGTAGTCCCGGACCTCCTCCTGGGCCTCCCGGAGCTGCTCCACGGTGCTCTCCCGGCTGAGCATCGTGCGGCTCAGGCTCTGGAAGCGGTCGTGGTCCTCGTACGGCACGCCGAGCAGCAGGCAGATCACCAGCGAGGGCACCGGCAGCGCGAAGTCGGTGACCAGGTCGGCCGTGCTCCGGCCCGCGGTCATCCGGTCCAGTGCCTCGTCCACGATCCGCTGGATCTCCGGGCGCAGCGCCTCCACCCGCTTGACCAGGAATTCCCCGGTGATCATGCGGCGCTGGCGGGCGTGCTCGGGGTCGTCCAGCCGCAGGAAGTCCGGATTGTCAGTGATCAGCTCGCGAGCGCCGGCGACCAGCAGCGGGAAGGCCGGGTGGCGTATGTCGGCACTGAACCGGCGGTCGGACAGCACGGTGCGGACCTCGGCGAAGCCGGTGACCAGCCAGCAGAGGTCGCCGTCGGGCAGCTCGGCTCTGGTCACCGGCCCGGTGGCGGCGGCCTCGGAGTACGCGGGCGGCGGGCCGAACGGGCAGCCACCGGAGTGCCGGGCCGGCAGCGGGAGGACGGGGGTGGTGGATGCGGTGGTCAAGGCGGGGGTCTCCTCACGTCGCGGGTGTTCTCGTGGGGTTCGGGGCCCGGGAAGGTTCCCGGCGCGGCCTGCGGGGCCGGCGGCGGCGGGGGTCCGTCAGGCCCCGGTCCGCGCGGGCTCGTCCCCGGTGACGGTGATCGCCCGGCCCGGGCAGAGCTCGGAGGCGAGCCTGACGTCGTCGAACTGCTCTGGCAGCAGGACGGTCTGGCGGAGTCTCACGAGACTGTCCCGGTCGTCCTGGTCGAAGACCGCGGGGGCGTTCATCACGCACATGCCGGAGCTGCAGCAGCGGTCCCGGTCGACGCTCACCTGCATGTCGGGCACCTTTCGCCAGGGCGGCGCCGGCTGCCCGGCGGCCGCCTCTCGTTGTCACGGTCAACCTAGCCGTCGCTGGTCCGTTCACGGAGGGGTACGGTGGCCGGATCGAGAATGGCTGACTCGGCCCCTGTGTGTGAACCCCCATTGCGGCGCAATGCGTTTCAACCGGCGGTACTTCGCCGGACGGGTCGGCGGATCCGGCCGCGCGGACGGCCTCACAAGAGCCTTCGGCGGTGGCCAACTCCCGTACGGAGGCCACCGTGTCGGCCTCGGCGGCGCTCCTGTCCGGCCGGTAGCGCACCACCCGGGCGAACCGCAGGGCCAGCCCGGCGGGGTAGCGGGGGCTGCGCTGGAGGCCGTCGAAGGCGACCTCGACGACCAGTTTCGGCCGGACCGGCACCGCGTCCGGGCGTCCCGCCCGGTCTCCCGGGCGAGCAACTCGGCGGTCTGCCAGGCGAGCGTCCGCTCGGTCAGCCCCTTGAAGGTCTTGCCGAGCATCACCCACGGGCCGAGCCCCGGCTCGCCGGCCGCCCGGGCGGCCGGCGAGGCCCTCGGACGGTCCCGGTCGCCGGTCGGTCGCGCACGGGGGCGGGAGCGGGAACCGGAGCGGGAACGGCCGAGGGCCGGCCGGGGGAGTCCGGCCGGCCCTCAGGGTTGGGCGGGGTGGGTCAGGGGCGCTGGGAACCGGCGTAGGGGCCGGGCTGGGGGGCGCCGGACTGCGGCGGGACGGCGCCGTAGCGGGGCGGGCGGTAGCCGCGTGGGTGCCGGGTCAGGTTGTAGCCCAGGACGCCCGCCAGGGCGGCCAGGGCGCCGCCGCCGATGGTCCAGTACCAGCGGCTGTTCCAGCCGGAGAACCAGCCGGTGTACCAGTGCTCCTCGGCCGCCACCGGGGCGGCCGCCTTGGCGGTGCTGGCGCCGCCGCCGGCCGGCGGGACCAGCGGGGCCTTGAGCTCGCCGCCCTCCGGCTGGGCGTTGTCCGCGTTGCCCTTCGCGCTGACGTGCAGCTGGACGGAGGTGGCCAGGCCGAGGTCGGTCTGCGGGACGTCGCTGACCGAGAGCCGCACGTAGTAGGTGCCGGGCAGCGGGTCGCCGGACCACGGCTCGGCCCAGGAGCGGATCTCGCGCAGGGTGCAGCTCAGCGTGAGCGTGCCGGTGTTCTGGTCGCCGGTGGCGTTCTGGGTGCCGGCGGTGCAGGACTGGCGGCGGCGGAGCCCGTCGAAGACCTCGGCGGACCAGGTCTGCGGGCCGTGCCGGTCGGTCGCGGGGGCCAGGTTGACGGTCAGGCCGATCGTCGGGGTCTGGCCCTCGGAGGCGCCGAACGCCCAGTACAGGTAGTCACCGGTGGAGGCGGCGACGTTGGCGTCCTGGCCGGGGGAGAGGTTGGTCGCGGTCAGGAAGGAGGTGCCGGCCTTGGTGGCCGGGGCCGGGGCGCCGCTCGCGCTCGCCGAGGGCGAGGGGGAGGCGGCGGAGGCGGTCGGGGCGGCCAACGCGAGGGCGGGCAGCAGGGCGAGGGCGGCGAGGGCGCCGCGAAGGGTCGTGCGCGTGGTCGGTCGCATGGTCAGTTCTCCCGCCAGACAGAGATCCGCCAGCGGGCGATCCAGCCGAACACCAGGCCGAACAGCAGTCCGGCGAGGGCGAGGGTGAGCAGCAGGATCCAGCCGCGGCCCAGGCCCATCGCCGCGCCCTCGGGGGCGGACGAGGCGGTGGCCAGGTCGACGGTCAGCTCCAGCGGCAGGCCGGGGTCGGCCTGGACGCCGGCCTGCGGGGCCAGCGAGTTGCTGACGACCAGGCAGACGGTGGTCTCCGGCTTGGCGCTCGACGAGGAGGTCGGGCCGGTGGTGATGTAGCCCTTGGAGTCGCTGGTGGACCAGCGCAGGCCGGTGGAGATCACGTCGGTGCGGCTGCTACCGGCGTCGGTGCCGCGGACCAGCTCCTGGCCGGTCGCGCTGGTGGCCTGCAGCAGGACGCCGTAGTCCCGGGCCACCGCGCGGTCCAGGCCGACGCTGACCGAGGCGCGCAGCTCCTGGCCGGACTTGACCGGGACCTTGTAGACGCGGTGCTCGGAGAACTTCTCGCGGTCGCTGTACACGCCCGGGGCGAGCACCGGGGCGCTCTCGCACTTGTCGGCGCCGGAGGTCTTCACCGGGGTCACCGCGTAGGTGTCGTTGGAGCGGTCGACCAGCTGCTTCACCTTGTCGGTGAGCTGCTCCTGGGTGCGGACGTCGGTGTAGGTGCCACCGGTCGCGTTGGCGATGCAGAGCAGCTGCTGGCGGGTCTTGTCGTCGTGGGCCAGGCCGAGGGTGTCGACGACCAGGTGGATGCCCTGGGAGGCGAGTTCACGGGCGACGTCGCAGGGGTCCGGCGGGGTGCAGGTGTCCTCGCCGTCGGTGATCAGCACCACCCGGCGGGTGGTCTCGCCCTTGCCGAGGTCCTGGGCCGCGCCGCGCAGGGCCAGGCCGATCGGGGTCCAGCCGGTGGGTCGCAGGGTGGCGACGGCCGTCTTGGCCTCGACCTTGTTGGTCTTGCCGACCGGGTACAGCTGCTTGGTGTCCTGGCAGCCCTGGGTCTTGTCGTTGCCGGGGTAGTTCGCGCCCAGGGTGCGGATGCCGAACTCGGTCTCCGCGGGCAGCGCGTCGATCACGTCGTTCAGCGACTGCTGGGCCACCGAGATCCGGCTCTTGCCCTGGATGTCCCGCTCGTTCATGGAGCCGCTGACGTCCAGGACGAGGTCGACCCTGGGGGCCTCCTTGGGCGCGGCGGCTCCGGCTGATGGTTCGTCGGCGTGGGCGGGCAGGCCGATGAGCAGCGAGGCGCCCGTTATCGCCAGGGCGCCCAGCAGGCTGCCGAGCCTGGTCTTTGGTCGTCGTCCGGTAGTCACCCGGTGATCCTAGGGATCATCAGTTCGCGATGGCCAAACGAGAGCGGATCGTGCGCCACCCCGCCACGGCGTGAACTCCGGCGCGTGGAAAGGCCGTCGGGCCTGCGCGGACTTACGTCCGCCCTACCCGGGCTGGATAGCCTTCCGTGCGGGTTTCGTGCGAGTCCGGGCGGGAGTGGGGGCGCGGTGGAGCTGACGGGGGTCGGAAAACGGTACGGGCGGCGCGGGCGATGGGTCCTGCGCGGGGTCGATCTCGCCGTCGGGCCGGGGGAGTTGGTGCGGATCGCCGGGGCGAACGGGAGCGGCAAGTCGACGCTGCTTCGGCTGGCGGCCGGGATCGAGCGGCCGACCGCCGGGCGGGTGGCCCGCGCGGGCGGTGCCGCGTACGTGCCCGAACGCTTCCCGCCCGCGCTGCCCTTCGACGCCGCCTCGTACCTGCTGCGGGTGGGCCGGGTGCACGGGCTGTCGGCGGAGCGGGCGCGGCGGCGGGCGGGGGACTGGCTGGACCGCTTCGGCATCGCGGACCGGGCGGGCACGCCGCTGAGCCGGCTGTCGAAGGGCACCTGCCAGAAGGTCGCGGTCGCGCAGGCGCTGCTCGCCCAGGCCCCGGTCCTGCTGCTGGACGAGGCCTGGACGGGGCTCGACCCCGACGCCAGGGCGGTGCTGGACGAGGCGGCCGCGGAGCGGGCGGCGGACGGCGGGGCGGTGCTGTTCGTCGACCACGACCCGGCCCGGCTGGCCGGGCTGACCAGCGCCGCCTACCGGGTCGGCGCGGACGGCGCGCTGCGGCCCGCCGAGGAGGCGGGGCCCGTGCCGGACGGCGGCCCGGAGACGGAGGTCGAGGTGGACGTCCCGGACGGCACCCCGCTGCCGCCCCGGCTGCCCGGGGCGCCGCGGCTCACCCCGCTGGCCGGCACGGCCGTGCGGCTGACCGTGCCGGCCGCGCACACGGAAGCGCTGCTGCGCCGGCTGCTGCTCGGCCGACCGGCCGTCCGGGTGCTGGCGGTGCGGCAGCGGGAGGGGCGGCGGTGAGGCAGCTCGGGGCGCTGACCCGGTACCACCTGGAACTGCTGGTGCGCTCGCACGCCTGGCTGCCGCCGTTCCTGGCGTACGCGCTGCTGCTGGTGGTGGGCGTGTCGGCGGGCAACCCGCTGCTGGGCGACCTCGGCTACGGCGCGGCCGTGCTGCTGCCGGTGAGCGCCTGGTACGTGCGCAGCGCGCTCGGGGCGGAGCCGCCGGCCTCGCGGGCCTGCCTGGTCGCGGCGGCGGGGCCGCCGCGGGTGCACCTGGGCGCGCTGCTGGCGGCGCTGACGGCCGGGCTGGTGCTGGCGGCGGCGGAGGTGGCGGCGCTGTGGTGGCTGAGCGGGACGGTGGCCAACCCGGGGGTGGAGCGGCAGCCGCCGGTCGGACCGGCGCTGGCGGCCGGTGCGTCGGCCGCGGTGGTGTGCGTGCTGCTGGGGGTGGTGGCCGGGGCGCTGGCGAACCGGCCGGTGCTGGCGCGGCCGCAGTACGGCATCGCGCTGGCGCTGGCGCTGGCCGCGCTGGCGCTGGTGGCGCCCCTCTCGCCGGCCAACGCGGCGGTCCGCGGTCTGGTCTCGGCGGCCCGCACCGGCCGGGTCGCCGTGCCGTGGGCGGAACTGCCGCCCGCCGCCCTGCTGGCCGCGGCGGCGGCCGGGGTGGCGGCGCTGGCCGGACGGCGGCCCGAGTGAGCGGAGGATTCACGCCAAGGGAGGACACACCGCAGCAAAAAGCCGATAAATATGGATAGTGCTCGTTAGGGTGACGAACCTGGGTGAACCGGCTTCGTGTCGCCGGTCCATTCCGATGGCATCCCCCGGAACAGCGCTCCGGCTCCCCGCGACCCCCAGGACGGTCCGTGGCGACACCCCCCGCCGTGACGAGAACCGCAGCCCGGCCGAGCCGGCCGGTGCCGACCAGGCGCACCACCGAGCTGCTGCTGGTCCTGGCCGCCGTGCTGATCGCCGTGTTCGGCTACGTCGAGGTCGGCGTCAACCTGGACGGCAGGGTGCCGGCCGACGCGGCCGAGTACGGCGCCGCGCTCGGCGTGCTCGCCCTGCTGGCGCACGCCGTGGTCCGGCTGCGGGCCCGGTACGCGGACCCGCTGCTGCTGCCGATCGCGGTGCTGCTCAACGGGATCGGCCTGGTGGTGATCTACCGGCTCGACCGCGCCACCTCGGGCGTCGGCGCGGCCTCCACCCAGCTGCTCTGGTCGAGCCTGGGGGTGGCGCTGTTCATCGCGGTCGTGCTGCTGGTGCGCGACCACCGGCGGCTGCAGCGGTACGCCTACCTCGGGGCGCTGGTGGCGCTGGTCCTGCTGGTGCTGCCGATCTTCTTCCCGCCGGTGTACGGCTCGCGGATCTGGATCGTCGTCGGGCCGCTGTCCTTCCAGCCGGGGGAGTTCGCCAAGATCCTGCTGGCCGTCTTCTTCGCCGCCTACCTGGCGGTGCACCGGGACGCGCTGGCGCTCACCGGCCGCCGGGTCTGGCGCTGGCAGCTGCCGCGCGGCCGGGTGCTCGGGCCGGTGCTGCTGATCTGGGCGGCGTTCGTCGGCGTCCTGGTGCTGGAGACGGACCTCGGCACCTCGCTGCTGTTCTTCGGCCTGTTCGTGGTGATGCTGTACGTGGCCACCGCGCGCACCGGGTGGATCGTGATCGGGCTGGTCCTGGCGGCGGTCGGGGCGGTCACGGTGGGCTGGCTCTCGCCGCACGTGCACAGCCGGGTGACGGACTGGCTGGACCCGTTGGGCTCGATCGCGGCGGGCAAGGGCGCCAACCAGATCGCCCAGTCGCTGTTCGCCTTCGCCTGGGGCGGGGAACTGGGCACCGGGCTCGGCGACGGGCACTCGGTGCTGATCGGCTTCGCCGCCAAGTCGGACTTCATCCTCGCCACCATCGGCGAGGAACTCGGCCTGACCGGGCTCGTCGCGGTGTTCCTGCTGTACGCGCTGCTGATCTCCCGGGGGTTCCGGACGGGCATCGCGCTGCGCGACCCGTTCGGGCGGCTGCTGGCGATCGGCCTGGCCGCGATCGTCGGCCTCCAGGTGTTCGTGGTGGCCGGCGGGGTGCTCGACCTCATCCCGCTGACCGGGATGACGCTGCCGTTCGTCGCGCAGGGCGGCTCCTCGGTGGTCACCAACTGGATCATCGTGGCGTTGCTGGTGCGGATGAGCGACATCGCGCGCCGGCCGGCCCCGGCCCCGGCCCTGCCCGTGTCCGCGTCTCTGCCGGAGGAGGACTGATGGCGCGCACCCGCTCCCGTCCGCGCGCCCGGGGCAACGGGCCGCAGGGCCTGCCGGGCATCTCCGTCACCGGGCGCCGCGCGGGCGTCTTCTGCCTGCTGCTGGTCGCGGCGCTGTGCGTCCAGGCCACCCGGGTGCAGGTGTTCCAGGCCAAGGACCTCAACCACAACGCCGCCAACCAGCGGCTCACCATCGAGCGGTACTCGCAGCCGCGCGGCGACATCCGGGTCGGCGCGGACACCGTGACAGGCTCCGAACCCACCGGCGGCCGGTACGACTACAAGCGCACCTACACCGACGGTCCGACGTACGCGGCCGTCACCGGCTTCGCCTCGCAGGCGTACGGCAACACCCAGCTGGAGGGGATCGAGGACGACCTGCTGTCCGGGACGGACAGCAGACTGGCCGGCTGGGCGGTCTGGGACGCCGTCGCCCGCAGGCAGAACCCCGGCGGGGACGTCTACACCACCCTGAACCGGGCCGCCCAGGAGGCCGCGGTGCGCGGGCTCGGCAGCCAGAAGGGCGCGGTGGCCGCGATCGAGCCGGCCACCGGCCGGATCCTCGCCCTGGCCAGCACGCCGTCCTACGACCCGGGCAGCTTCGCCGGCTCCGCCGCGGCCGACCAGGCCGCCTGGAACCGGCTGCAGGCCGACACCGACCAGCCGATGCTCAACCGTGCGCTGCGCCAGACCTACCCGCCGGGCTCGACCTTCAAGGTGGTCACGGCGGCGGCCGCGCTCGCGGCCGGGGTGGTCACCGACCCCGACGCGCCGACCGACGCGCCGTACCCGTACGTGCTGCCCGGGACGACCACGCCGCTGGTCAACGACACCTCGGCGTGCGACCGGCCCGGCCAGTCGCTGGACACCGCGATGGTCTACAGCTGCAACAGCGTGCTGGGCTACCTCGGGGTGCGGACCGGGCTGGACCCGATGGTGGCGATGGCCGAGAACTTCGGCTTCAACGACGCCAGGCTGGACATGCCGGTGCGCCCGGCCCGGTCCAACTTCGACACCACGATGAACCAGTCGCAGGTGGCGCTCTCCTCGATCGGGCAGTTCGACACCGCGGCGACCCCGCTGGTGATGGCGATGGTCGCGGCCGGGATCGCCAACGACGGGACGGTGATGCGTCCACAGCTCGTGGACAGGCTGACGAAGGGCGACGGCACCGCGGTGCAGCTGATGAAACCCGCCGTGTACCGGCGGGCGATGACCCCGGCGGTGGCCGGGCAGGTGCAGAAGCTGATGACCGACGTGGTGGAGAACGGCACCGGCGGCAACGCCCGGATCGGCGGCGCGGTGGTCGGCGGCAAGACCGGCACCGCGCAGCACGGGGTGGACAACAGCGGGACGCCGTACGCCTGGTTCATCTCCTGGGCCAAGCCCGCCGGCTCGGACGCGGTGCCGCCGGTGGCGGTGGCCGTGGTGATCGCGGACAGTGACGCCACGGACGTCACCGGCGGCGGGCTGGCCGCGCCGATCGCCCGCTCGGTGATGCGGGCGGTGCTGGGCCGCTGAGCTGCTGCTCTAGCTGCTGGACGGCGAATCCGCCGTCTGCGAAGTGTCCGGTTTGTATAGACTCATGCGCCAATTCGTACAATGCGCCGATCCGGACTGTTCGTTTGCGACACTGGTGCTTTCGCGGGGTACTGTCCCATCTTTGTTCGGTTGGTCCCCGATGACACCCCATGACGCGTCGAGTGACCGGCCGCCAGGACACCCTCCCCCGCCCAGAAGGACCGCAGCTGTGACCAGCAACTCTCTCGGTGCGCGTCTGCTGCGACGCAAGCCCGTCTCGTCCCTCATCGCCGAGAGCGAGGGCCGGGACGGCCCCCCGGCCGGCGCGCCCGAGGAGGGCGGACGCTCCGGCATCCACCTGCGCCGCACGATCGGCCTCTGGCAGCTGTCCTCGATCGGCATCGGCGCCACCATCGGCACCGGCATCTTCTTCGTGCTCAGCAGCGCGGTGCCCTCGGCCGGCCCGGCCGTCATCCTGTCCTTCGTGCTCGCCGCGGTCACCGCCGGACTCACCGCGCTCTGCTACGCCGAGATGGCCTCCGCGATCCCGGTCTCCGGTTCCTCGTACTCCTACGCCTACGCCACCCTCGGCGAGGGCGTCGCGTTCGGCGTCGGCATCTGCCTGCTGATGGAGTACGGCGTCTCCGCCTCCGCGATCGCGGTGAGCTGGGCCGAGTACCTGAACAAGTTCTTCGACCTGGCCTTCGGCTTCACCATCCCGGAGCAGCTGTCCGGCGCGCCGAACGACACCCACTGGTTCAACCTGCCGGCGCTGCTGCTGGTCGCGATGGTCTGCGTGCTGCTCATCCGCGGCGTCAGCGAGTCGGTGAAGGTCAACGCGGCCATGGTCGGGATCAAGATCCTGATCCTGCTGCTGTTCGTCGGCGTCGCGCTCACCGGCTTCCACTCCGGCAACCTGACCCCGTTCATGCCGCTCGGCATCGGCGGCGTGCAGGTCGCCGCCTCCAGCATCTTCTTCTCCTTCATCGGCCTGGACGCCGTGTCCACCGCCGGTGAGGAGGTCAAGAACCCGCGCCGCACCCTGCCGTTGGCGATCATCATCTCGCTGGTCGTGGTGACCCTGCTCTACATCCTGGTCGCCCTCGCCGGCATCGGCGCCCAGCCGTGGCAGAAGTTCCAGGGCCAGGAGGCCGGCCTCGCCCAGATCCTCCAGGACATCACCGGCCAGACCTGGCCCTCGATGGTCTTCGCGATCGGCGCGATCCTCTCGATCTTCAGCATCACCCTCGTGGTGATCTACGGCCAGACCCGCATCCTGTACTCCATGGGCCGCGACGGCATGCTGCCCAAGCGCTTCGCCGAACTCTCCCCGCGCACCGGCACCCCGGTCTGGAACACCCTCGTGGTGGGCCTCGGCGTCGGCGCGCTGGCCGCCTTCGTCCCGCTGAAGGAACTGGCCGACATCACCAGCCTCGGGACGCTCATCGCCTTCTCGGTCGTCTCGATCGGCGTGATCATCCTGCGCCGCACCCAGCCCGACCTGCCGCGCGGCTTCAAGGTCCCCGGCTACCCGGTCGTCCCGCTGCTCAGCGTCGCCTTCTGCGCCTACCTGATCACCGGCCTGCACGCCGACACCTTCCGGGCCGGCGCGATCGCCCTCGCCGTCGCCGTGGTCGTCTACTTCGGCTACAGCATCAAGCACTCCAAGCTGGAGCAGCAGGCGCAGGCCGCCACGGCGGACAGCTCCACCGGCCACCGCAACAGCTGAGCCGGACGAATCCGGACATGGGGGGCCGCCGATCACGACACCCGGCGGCCCCCCTCATGCCACCTCCCGCCACGTGCCCCACGCCATGGCGACAGGGCCCGGCCACCACCCATAACCTTCCACCATGGTGAGCACCCGCACGCCCGGCTTCTCCCGCCCGCGCGGCCGCTTCACCGGCCGCAGCAGAACGCCGGCCCCGCCGACCCCCGCCGGAGCGCCGTCCGGACCAGGACGACCGCCCCTCGGCTTCTCCAGTCGGCCGTTCCCCCGCCAGCGTGGCGAGAGCACGTTCCCGCCCACGCCCGATCGGCTGAATCCCGCCCGACTCGCCTCGATGCGCACAGTCCAACTGCTCGGCTGCCTGATCGCAGCCGGCTGGGCGGCCGCCTTCCCGCTCGTCTCCGACCTGCCCAACCAGCGGATGTGGGGTTTCATCGCGGCCCCCGCCTACGTCCTGGCCGGGCTGCTCTGCCTCACCCTGCCGCGCCGCTACGCGGCCCGCGCCGCCGCCGTGGTCGCGCTCGCCGGGGCCGTCCTCGCGCCGCTCGCCCTGCTCGCCGTGCAGGGCCGCCACCAGTCCGAGGTGATGGTGGTCGAACGCTCGGCGCACCTGCTGCTCACCACCGGCAGCCCGTACCTGCCGCACCCGGTGGTGGTCACCGACTACAACCCGTACCTGCCGGCCATGACCCTGTTCGGGATGCCGCGCCAACTGCTGGGCGACGGCTCCGACCTCGCCCAGGTCGCCGGGGACGCCCGGATCTGGTTCGCGCTGGCCTTCGTGGTCTGCCTGCTGGCCAGCTGGCGGCTGCTGCGGCCCACCCGCGAGCGCGCGCCGCTGCTGCCGCTCGCCGTGCTCACCGCCTCGCCGCTGATCTCGCTGGCCCTCGTCGTCGGCGGGGTGGACCTGCCGCTGATCGGCCTCTGCTGCCTCGCCATGGCGCTCGCCGAGCGGGACCGCACCGTCGGCGCCGGCCTGGTGCTCGCCCTCGCCTGCACCCTCAAGTGGACGGCCTGGCCGGCGCTGCCGGTCGCGGCCCTGCTGCTGTGGCGGCTGTACGGCCGCCGGCCCGCCGCCCGGACCACGCTGATCGCGCTCGGCACCGGCCTGGCCGTGCTCCTGCCCTCCGTGCTGACCCGGGCGGACGCGCTGCGCGAGCAGGTGGTGCGCTTCCCGCTCGGGCTCACCGCCATCCGCACGCCGGCCGGCAGCCCGCTGCCCGGCAAGGTGCTGGCCGGCTTCGGGCCGACCGGGCACTCCGTCTCGCTGGCGCTGATGACCATGGGCGGGATCGGGGTGGCCATCTGGCTGCTCGCCCGGCCGCCGGTGTCCGCGATCGCGGCCGCCGACCTGCTGGCCGCCGGGCTGGCGATCGCGTTCATGCTCGCCCCGGCCGGGCGGTTCGGCTACCTCGCCCTGCCGGTGGTCCTGGTGATCTGGCCGCGGCTGGCGGCCCGGCGCTGGAGCAGCCGGCGCCCGATCCCGCCGCACCGGCTGCGTGGCAGACCGGAGCCCGCCCTGCCACGGGGCTGAGCGGGCTCCGTCCGGGCGGGTTGTTCTAGCGGCCCGCGGCCTTGAGCAGCGAGGCGACGGCCGGGCCGGCCGCGTCCACGCCGTGGCCGCCGCCCTGAACCTCGGCGGCGACCGCGATGTTGCCGCGGAAGGCGGTGAACCAGCTGTTGGTGGTGGTCGCGCCGGCGACCTCGGCGGAGCCGGTCTTGGCACCCGCGTTGTCGGTGATCCCGGCCATCACGTCCTTGGCCGTGCCGCCGGTGGCGGTGGCGTTCATCATCGCGCGCAGCTTGCCCGCGACGTCCGGCGCGATCTGGCGGGCCGCCGCCTGCTGCGGCAGGCCGGCGACCAGGATCGGCTGCTTGAACGCGCCGCTCTGGACGGTCGCGGTGATCGAGGCGATGGCCAGCGGGTTCATCTGGACCTTGCCCTGGCCGATGTAGTTCATGGCCTGCTCGTCCTTGCTGCCCGGCGTCGGCGGCACCTTGCCGTCGGTGTTCGGCAGGCCGGTCTTCCACTCCAGGCCGATGCCGAACACGTCCTTGGCCGTGCTGGACAGCGTCTCGGGCTTGAGGCTGGTCAGGCCCTGGTTGATGAAGGCCGTGTTGCAGGACATCATGAAGTCCTGCTGGAGCGTGTTGTTGGGGAAGGCGCCCGGGAAGTCGTTCGGGATCGCGACCGGGTTGCTGCTCTTCTCCGGGCAGGCCACCACGGTGTCCGGGTTGACCCCGGCCTCCAGCAGCGCCGTCGAGGTGACGATCTTCATCGTCGAGCCGGGCGCGAGCAGGCCGGTGAAGGCCCGGTTCTGACCGCTGGCCGGCGCGTTGGCGAAGGCCAGCACCTGGCCGGTGCTCGGCTCGATCGCGGCGATCGACCCGGACTTGCCGCCCAGGTCCGTCATCGCCTTCTCGGCCGCCGCCTGGATGGTGTTGTCGATGGTCACCTTGAACGGCTTGCCGGGCTTGGGCTCGACGATGGTGAACAGCTTGTCCGAGGCCCCCTTTCCGGCCGGGTCGCTGATCACCACCGCGCTGCCCGCGTCCTGGTCCTTGTTCGGGTCCGGCGGCAGCAGCTTGTGGGCGTTGTCCTGGAGGGTGGACAGCAGCGCCGGGGTGAGCGAGGCGCCCTGCAGCGGCTTGCCGTTGCGGTCCACCACGGTGGACGGCGGGGCGAAGACCTGCTGGGTGGCGATCGTCTCGTTGCCGGACAGGTGCGGGTGGATCACCGTCGGCGCCCAGTGCACGGCCGGGGTGTTGTCGCTCATCTTCACGACGTTCAGGAAGCCGTTGTAGTCCCAGACCCGGTTGGTGCCGGCGAACTCGGCGCGCGCCTTGAAGCCCATCAGCACACCGGCGGGGCCGGCCGAGGCGGAGGCCGACGGCGAGTCGGTGGCACCGGGGGTCGCGCCCGCCGACGGCGTGGCCGAGGCTCCGGCGGAGGGCTTGGCCGGCGCGGGGGTGCCGGTGGCCGACGCGAAGGCCTGCGGGGTGGCCGGGCCGGCCGGGGCCAGGGTCAGCGCGCTCGGCTTGACCTGGTCGCGGAACGCCGTCAGCGCGGTGGTGGCCGCGGCCGGGTCGTCCGTCAGCGCGGCGGCCTTGTCCAGGTCGCCGGCCGCCCAGGCCGCCAGGAAGTCCTTCGCACCGTTGGTCGCCTGCTCGGCCGAGGGCGGCTCGGCGACCACCGTGCGGGGCTTCTTCGCCGAGGACGATCCGGAGTCCGAGCCGCCCATCAGGCTGTACGCCCCGTAGCCACCGCCCGCGAGCACGGCGACGGAGACGCCGGTGATGATGCCGATCTTCGCGCCTCTGCGCATGGTGCTGTTCCCCCAAGGGTCTGCCGGACGGGCGCGACCGACCGGGGCCGGACACGCTGTTCCCCCCACCCTAGGCAGCGCCGATCGGTGCGCCGACGAAATGCCCGCGAGTTGTGACGGATCTGGTACGTGTCGTGCACCGCATACGGACGATTCGGGGAACAGCGGTGTCGATCAGATCCAGCTGTTGAACCACATCCGCTGGCGCCAGTCGTCCATCGGAATCGTCTGCCCGGTGAACAGCGGGAAGAAGAAGAGGAAGTTCCACACGATCAGCAGCACCAGCAGCCCGGCCGCCGCCGAACCGATGATCCGGCGGTCCCGGGAGGCCCCCGGAGGCCCGATCAGCGCACCGACCAGCATGGTCACCGCGAGCACCAGGAACGGGACGAACACCACCGCGTAGAAGAGGAAGATCGTCCGCTGCTGGTAGGCGAACCACGGCAGGTAGCCGGCGGCCAGGCCGCACAGCACCGCGCCCGCCCGCCAGTCCCGCCGCGCCACCCAGCGCCACAGGCAGTACACCAGCGCCACCACGGCCGCCCACCACAGCAGCGGGGTGCCGATGCCCAGCACCTCGCGGGCGCACTCGGCGGCCGTGCAGCCGCTCTGGCCCTGCTTGGGGGACTCGTAGAAGAACGAGACCGGCCGGCCCAGCACCAGCCAGGACCACGGGTTCGACTGGTAGGTGTGCGGGTCGCTCAGGTGGGTGTGGAAGTCGTAGACCGTCGAGTGGTAGTGCCACAGGGCGCGCAGCCCCTCGGGTATCCACGGGTAGTCGGTCGAGCGGCCCACCGCCCAGTCCCGGCCCCAGCCGCCCTTGCCCGGCACGTTGCTGCTGGCGAACCAGCCCCACCAGGACGTGACGTAGACGACCAGCGACACCACCACGACCGACACGAAGGCCGGCACCACGTCCCGGGCGAGCGTCGCCAGGTACGGGCGCGGGGCCCCGGCCAGGCGGCGCGCGCCGACGTCCCACAGCACCGTCATCACGCCGAACGCCGCCGCCACGTACAGGCCGCTCCACTTGGTGGCGCAGGTCAGGCCGACGCAGACGCCGGCCGCGATCCGGTACGGGCGCCAGCCCAGGTTCGCCCGCTGCGCCAGCACCGCGTCCGGCACCCCGCCGAGCCGGTCGGCCAGCCGGGCCCGGGTGCGGTCGCGGTCCAGCAGCAGGAAACCGAAGGCGGCGAGGATCCAGAACATCACCACCAGGTCCAGCAGCGCGGCGCGGCTGAGCACCAGGTGCAGGCCGTCCACCGAGAGCAGCAGGCCGGCCACGCAGCCCAGCAGGGTCGAGCGGAACAGCCGGCGGGCGATCCTGGCCACCATCAGCACCGACAGCGTGCCGAGCAGGGCCACCGCGAACCGCCAGCCGAAGGGGTTCATGCCGAACAGCATCTCGCCGGCGCCGATGATCCACTTGCCCACCGGCGGATGGACCACGTAGGAGGCCGCCGAGCGGTACGGGACGGCCGCGCCGGGCGTCATGATCTGCTCGTTGGCGCCGTCCGGCCAGTTGATCTCGTAGCCGCCGTGCCAGAGCGCGTAGGCGTCCTTGGCGTAGTACGTCTCGTCGAAGATGATCGCGTGCGGCTGGCCGAGGTTGGTGAAGCGCAGGATCCCGGCGAACACCGCCACCGCGATCGGGCCCAGCCAGCCGGACCAGCGGCACAGCCACGACCACACGGCCGGCGGCACGGACACGCCCAGCCGCAGCAGCAGCGGCGACGGAGGCACCACCGCCGGGGTCACCCCGGGGCCGTCCGGCATCGGCGGGACCAGGCGCTCGGCCAGCGGGGCCACCGGGCGGCCGACGTAGCCGAACCCGGCCAGCCGCTCGCGCCAGCTGCGCGCGGCGCTGCCGGGCTGGTCGGGTTGGCCGGGTTGGTCGGGCTGGTCCGGGCGGTCGAACTGGTCGGGTTGGTCGGGCCGCGCGGGGCTCCCGGCCTGGTCGGCGGGCCGGGAAGCCGGGACGGCGGAGGACGGCAGGCCGGCCACGTCGCCGCCATCCTGCGCGGTGTGGTCTGTACCAGTGGGCGTGCGCGCCGCCGTGTCGCCGTTCATCCGCCACATCGTAGGGGCGCTTCTCGCACGTGTGACCGCTCCCTCGGAAGCTGCCCGAATCGTCACCAAAAGCCCCCGGGCCGCGGTAGCTGCAAGGATGGGGCCCGTGACAGGAGTACTCGTTCTCGCAGGCACCCCCATCGGCGACGTCTCGGACGCCCCGCCCCGGCTGCTCACCGAACTGGCCACGGCGGACGTGATCGCGGCCGAGGACACCCGGCGGCTGCGCCGGCTCACCCAGGCGCTCGGGGTGACCCCGGCCGGGCGGGTGGTCTCCTACTTCGAGGGCAACGAGGTCGGCCGCACCCCCGAACTGGTCGAGGCACTGCTCGGCGGCGCCCGGGTGCTGCTGGTCACCGACGCCGGCATGCCGTCCGTCTCCGACCCCGGCTACCGGCTGGTCGCCGCCGCCGTCGAGGCCGACGTCAAGGTCACCGCGGTGCCCGGGCCGTCCGCCGTGCTCACCGCGCTCGCGCTGTCCGGCCTGCCCGTCGACCGCTTCACCTTCGAGGGCTTCCTGCCGCGCAAGACCGGCGACCGGGCCCGGCAACTCGCCTCGATCGCGGCCGAGCCGCGCACCATGGTCTTCTTCGAGGCGCCGCACCGGATCGCCGAGGCGCTCGCCGCGATGGCCGAGGCGTTCGGCGCCGACCGGCCCGCCGCCGTCTGCCGCGAGCTCACCAAGACGTACGAGGAGGTGAAGCGCGGACCCCTCGGCGACCTGGCGGCCTGGGCCGCCGAAGGCGTCAGGGGCGAGATCACCGTCGTCGTCGCGGGCGCCCCGCCGGCGGCGCCGCAGGAGCTCACCCCCGCCGAACTGGCCCGGCTGGTGGCCGTCCGGGAGGAGGCCGGGGAGCGCCGCAAGGAGGCCATCGCGGCCGTCGCGGCGGAGCTCGCGCTGCCGAAGCGGGAGGTGTTCGACGCGGTGGTGGCGGCCAAGAACGAGGCGAAGAACGAGGCCGCGAAGGGGGCGGGGACGGGGCCGTGAAAGAGGGGTGAATTCCGGGGGGTTGCGTGACCCCGGGGGAGTCGTACCTTTGAGGGAAGGCCCCGGTAAACGCCCACGGAGCTGAAAGTTCGGTCGCGGTTTCCGGAACGATCCAGGCCTTTCGTATAGGAGTTCCCAACCCGCGTCCAACTCTTCACAAGCAGGGCATCGGCCGAGGCCGTCAGGGCATTTCCTGGAATGGAAAGACCCAGCCGGGCGAGCGCCCGGCGGGCGCTGGGAGACGGCTATGAGCGAGATGATCGGTAGCCCCCTCGGTGGCAACGCGCTGAGCGCCCCCGGCCTGGCCGGACGGCCGCACACTCCCGTCGAGACCGTGCGGGAGGCCTACTCCTTCGCCTGCCTGCGATGCGGGTACGGCTGGGAGCAGGCGTACGACATCGAGCACCACGCCGGCAAGGACGGGCACGTCGTGTTCGAATACCACGCCAACGGTGTCCGGGTACCGTCCCCGCTGCTCAAGCCGACCTGCCCGGGGTGTGGCGGACACACCGTCCGGATCATGCGCGAGGGCCGGGTCGCCACCGCCGACCAGTCCTGGCACCACGCCCCCGGCTACCCGGCGCACGCCGAGCCGGCCGGGGCGGCCCCGGTGACCGACCCCGCGAAGCCGCGCGGACGCTGGGCCCGGTTCTGGTCGCGGCTGCTGGGCTGACCGCCGGCACCGGGAGCGCACCCGGGGGCCGCCCGCCGCGAGCAGCGCGGCGGGCGGCCCCCGCCGTCGCCGGCCGGGCGGTGATCCGTCGAGGGCGGCGGGTGGCAATCCGGTCGAGGGCTGCGGGCGGGCCCGACTAAGCTTTCCGACCATGGCGGCCACTGCAGACCACAGCACCACCGGGGCGACCGCCCCGGCGTACTACGTTTCCACCCCGATCTACTACGTCAACGATCGCCCGCACCTGGGCCACGCGTACACCACCGTGGCGGGCGACGTCCTCACCCGCTGGCACCGCCAGCGCGGCGAGAAGGTGTGGTACCTGACCGGCACCGACGAGCACGGTCAGAAGATCATGCGGACCGCCGAGGCCAACGGCGTCAGCCCGCAGGAGTGGTGCGACAAGCTGGTCGAAGAGGCCTGGAAGCCGCTCTGGGAGCACCTGGAGATCGCCAACGACGACTTCATCCGCACCACCCAGCAGCGCCACACCGACCGCGTGCAGGAGTTCGTCCAGGACCTGTACGACAAGGACGAGATCTACAAGGGCGGCTACTCCGGCCCGTACTGCGTCGGCTGCGAGGAGTTCAAGCTCCCGGCCGAACTGCTCGACGGCGCCACCGAGGACGAGAAGCTCTGCGCCGTGCACAAGCGGCCGGTCGAATGGCTGGAGGAGGAGAACTACTTCTTCCGCCTCTCCGCCTACGGCCCGAAGCTGCTGGAGTTCTACGCCGCCAACCCGGACTTCATCCAGCCGGCCTCGGCCCGCAACGAGGTGCTGCGCTTCGTCGAGCAGGACCTGAAGGACCTCTCGATCTCCCGCTCCACCTTCAACTGGGGCGTCCCGCTGCCCTGGGACGAGAAGCACGTCCTGTACGTGTGGGTGGACGCGCTGCAGAACTACATCACCGCGGCCGGCTACGGCAGCGACCCGGAGCGCTTCGCCGAACTGTGGCCGGCCTCCGTCCACCTGGTGGGCAAGGACATCCTGCGCTTCCACGCGGTGATCTGGCCCGCCATGCTGATGGCCGCGGGCCTGCCGCTGCCCAAGCGGGTCGTCGCCAACGGCTGGCTGATGGTCGGCGGCGAGAAGATGTCCAAGTCCAACCTGACCGGCATCTCGCCCACCGACCTCACCTCGCACTTCGGCGTGGACGCCTACCGCTACTACTTCCTGCGGGCGATCCCCTTCGGCACCGACGGCTCGTTCTCCTGGGAGGACTTCACCGCCCGGTACACCTCCGAACTCGCCAACGACTTCGGCAACCTGGCCTCCCGGGTCGCCGCCATGGTCGGCAAGTACTTCGACGGCGCGCTGCCGGCCGCCGCCGCCCCCGGTGACGCCGAGCAGGCCATCGCGGACGGCCTCGCCACGGCCCTCGCCACCGCCGACCGGAAGATCGGCGAGGAGCTGGACTTCGCCGGCGGCCTCGCGGCGATCTTCGAGTTCGTCAAGCAGGTCAACGGCTACCTCACCGAGCAGGAGCCGTGGAAGGTGGCCAAGGACGACTCGGAGCAGGGCCGGGCCCGCCTCGCCACCATCCTCTACACCGCCGCCGAGGCGCTGCGCGGCACCGCCGTCATGCTCAACCCGGTGATGCCGTCCACCGCCGAGAAGCTGTGGACCTCGCTCGGCGCCGAGGCCGGCCTCGGCGCGCTCGCCGCGCAGACCATCGCCACCACCGCCGACTGGGGCCGGCTGCCCGCCGGCAGCACCGTCACCAAGGGCGAGATCCTGTTCCCGCGCCTCGAAGAGAAGCCCGCCTCCTGATGTCTGCCAAGGACGACGCCCGGTCGACCCCGCCGCCACTGCCGGAACCCCTGGCCGTGGCGGTGGCCGACTCGCACACCCACCTCGACATGCAGGCCGGCACCCCGGCCGAGGGACTGGCCCGGGCCGCCTCGGTCGGGGTCACCACGGTCGTCCAGGTGGGCTGCGACGTGCCCGGCTCGCGCTGGGCCGCCGAACTGGCGGCCCAGTACGAGCAGGTGCACGCGGCCGTCGCCCTGCACCCCAACGAGGCGCCGCGGATCTTCCTCGGCGACGCGGACGGCTGGTCCGGCCAGCAGCGGAAGGCGGGCGGCGAGGCCGCGCTGGAGGAGGCGCTCGCCGAGATCGACCGGCTCGCCGCCCTCCCGCAGGTCCGCGCCGTCGGCGAGACCGGCCTCGACTACTTCCGCACCGGCCCCGAGGGCGTCGAGATCCAGAAGGAGTCGTTCCGCCGCCACATCGAGATGGCCAAGCGGCACGACAAGGCCCTGGTCATCCACGACCGCGACGCCCACGAGGACGTCATCGCCGTCCTGCTGGCGGAAGGCGCCCCCGAGCGGACGGTCTTCCACTGCTACTCCGGCGACGCCGAGATGGCCAAGGTCTGCGCCGAACACGGCTGGTACCTGTCCTTCGCCGGCCCGGTCACCTTCAAGGCCAACCAGCCGCTGCGCGACGCCCTCGCCGCCACCCCCCTCGACCGGATCCTGGTCGAGACCGACGCGCCCTTCCTCACCCCCCACCCCTACCGCGGCCGGCCCAACGCCCCGTACCTCATCCCGGTCACCGTCCGCTCGATGGCCGGCACGCTGGGGCTGCACGAGGACGAGCTGTCCACGGCGATCGCGGAGAACACGGCCCGGGCCTTCGGGTACTGAGCCGGTCGAACGAAAGTCTGATTCCGGTGGAACGATTCGGCACTCCCGGCTGCTTCTCAGGCTGGCTAGCATGAGTGCAGTGGGGGAGGTGGCGATGACCGCCGAGCCGATCGACTGGATGCATCCGCCGTCCCAGGGCTGGACGTACGAGCAGGTCAAGGACCTCGACCTGCCGTTCGATTGGGAACTGGTGGACGGAGCCGTCGTGGTCCGAGGGACGGCGAAGTGGTGGCACGACCAGGTGCGCGATCAGCTGCTCATCAGGTTGTCCGGCGCGCGGACCACGCCTTACGTCGTGAACGCCGAGCGCTGCGTCCTGCTCGACGAGTACAACACCTCCAAGCCCGACGTCGTCGTCATCGACAAGACCGGCCTCGACTTCTTCGAGCTGGAGTGCACCCCGCCCGAGTCGGTGGTCCTGGCGGTCGAGGTCGTATCACCCGGCTCCAGGGTCGCCGACCGTTTCCGCAAGCCCGGCCAGTACGCCGAGAAGAAGATCCCGTACTACTGGCGGGTCGAGCGCGGCCTCGACAACCTGCCGATCGTGCACGAGTTCCACCGGGACGAGGAGAAAGGCGTCTACCTGCCCGTCGCCCAGCACGAGGGCGTGCTCCGCACCTCGGTGCCGTACCCCGTCGAGATCGACCTCGCCCAGGTCGTCGAACTCTGAGGGCCCCGCGCGCCCGTATCCTTGGCGCGTGAGCACCACCGACCCCACCCCTGACAGCCACCTGCTGGGCGCCGCCGACATTCGGGAGCTGGCGGCCGCGTTCGGCGTGAAGCCGACCAAGCAGCGCGGGCAGAACTTCGTCATCGACGGCAACACCGTGCGGCGGATCGTCCGGGCAGGCGGGGTGACGGCCGAGGACGCGGTGGTCGAGGTCGGGCCCGGGCTCGGGTCGCTGACGTTGGCGCTGCTGGAGGTGGCCGCGCACGTCACGGCGGTGGAGATCGACCCGGTGCTGGCACAGCACCTGCCGGCGACCGTCGCGGCCCGGATGCCCGGCAAGGTCGACAGCTTCGACCTGGTGTTCAGCGACGCCATGGAGGTCACCGAGCTGCCCGGGCCGGCGCCCACCGCGCTGGTCGCCAACCTGCCGTACAACGTGGCCGTGCCCGTCCTGCTGCACATGCTGGCGACCTTCCCCAGCATCGAGCGCACCCTGGTGATGGTGCAGGCCGAGGTCGCCGACCGGCTCGCCGCCAAGCCCGGCAACAAGGTGTACGGCGTCCCGTCCGTCAAGGCCAACTGGTACGCCGACGTGAAGCGGTCCGGTGCCATCGGCCGGAACGTGTTCTGGCCCGCCCCCAACGTCGACTCCGGGCTGGTCTCGCTGATTCGCCGCGAGCCGCCGAAGACCACCGCCAGCCGCAGGGAGGTGTTCGCCGTCGTCGACGCCGCGTTCGCCCAGCGGCGCAAGACCCTGCGGGCCGCGCTGGCCGGCTGGGCCGGCTCCGCCGCCGGGGCCGAGCAGGCGCTCGCGGCGGCCGGGATCGACCACAAGCTGCGCGGCGAGATGCTCACGGTGGAGCAGTTCGCCGCGATCGCCGAGCACAAGCCGAAGATCGCCGAGCACGAGCCGGAGATCGCCGAGCACGAGCCGGAGGCGGACTCCCAGTGATCACCGTGCGGGTTCCGGCCAAGGTCAACGTCCAGCTCGGGGTGGGCGGACTGCGCGCTGACGGGTTCCACGACCTGGCCAACGTGTTCTTCGCCGTCGCCCTCGGCGACGAGGTCACCGCCACGGCGGGGGAGGGCGTCACGCTCTCCTGCACCGGGCCGGACGCCCACGTCGTCCCCCTCGACGACAGCAACCTCGCCGCCCGCGCCGCCCGCCTGCTCGCCGCCCACCACGGCATCGCGGACCCCGGCGTGCACCTGCACATCGCCAAGGCCATCCCGGTCGCCGGCGGCATGGCCGGCGGCAGCGCCGACGGGGCCGCCGCGCTGGTCGCCTGCGACGCGCTCTGGCAGCTCGACACCCCCCTCGACACCCTCCTGGAGCTGGCCGCCGAACTCGGCTCCGACGTGCCGTTCGCCCTGCTCGGCGGCGTCGCGTTGGGCCTCGGCCGGGGCGAGATCCTGCAGCCGCTCACCGTCGACGGCACCTTCCACTGGGTGTTCGCGGTCGCCGATGGCGGCCTCTCCACCCCCGCCGTCTTCCGCGAGTGCGACCGTCTGCGCGAGGAGGCCGGCACCGGCTCCAGCGACACCGACGTCCGCACCCCCGACGCCGACCCCGCGCTGCTCGCCGCCCTCGCCCAGGGCGATGCCGTCGCCCTGGCCGCCGCCCTCGCCAACGACCTCCAGCCCGCCGCCCTCTCGCTGCGGCCCGCGCTCGCCGCCACCCTGCGGGCCGGCACCGAGGCCGGCGCGCTCGGCGCCCTCGTCTCCGGCTCGGGGCCGACCTGCGCGTTCCTCGCCAAGGACGCCGACGCGGCCGCCGCCGTCGCCGAGGCGCTGCGGGCCTCCGGCACCTGCCGGACCGCGCACGCCACGTACGGGCCGGTGCCGGGGGCGGCGCTGGTGCCGTAGGGCCCGCCGGTTTCGGGGACCCCGCCCGTGTCGTAGGGACCCCGCTCGTGTGGTGGGGACCCCGCCCGTGCCGTAGGGGCTTCGCCGGTTCGGGGCCCGCCGGTTTCGGGCCCCCGCCGCCGCAGGCGGTGAGGGCGCTTCGGCGGGCCCATTAGGCTGGGGAGATCGGGGCGTCCCCGACAGGGGTGCCCGGCCGCGACCGGCGGGCCGCCCCGAGACCGCCAATCCCAGGAGCGCAGCAGACGTGGCCGTCAACCTCGCCACCATCGAGTCCGTCACGAAGGTCTACGGCACCCGCGCCCTCCTGGACGGAGTCAGCCTCGGCGTCAGCGAAGGCGACCGGATCGGCGTCGTCGGACGCAACGGCGACGGCAAGACCACCCTGATCCGGATGCTCGCCAAGCTGGAGGAGGCCGACAGCGGCCGGATCACCTGGAACGGCGGCCTCCAGCTGGCCGTCCTCACGCAGCACGACTCGCTCGACCCGACGGCCACCATCCGGCACGAGGTGATCGCCGACCGGGCCGACCACGAGTGGCTCGGCGACGCCCGCATCCGCGACATCGTCGAAGGCCTCTTCGGCGGCCTCGACCTGCCCGGCTTCGCCGACGGCCTCGACACCGTCATCGGCCCGCTCTCCGGCGGCGAGCGCCGCCGGATCGCCCTCGCCAAGCTGCTCCTCGGCTCGCCCGACCTGATCGTCCTCGACGAGCCCACCAACCACCTCGACGTCGAGGGCATCAACTGGCTCGCCCAGCACCTGCAGAAGCGCCGCTCCGCGCTGGTCTGCGTCACCCACGACCGCTGGTTCCTCGACCAGGTCTGCACCCGGATGTGGGACGTCCAGGGCGGCGCCGTGCACGAGTACGAGGGCGGCTACTCCGACTACGTCTTCGCCCGCGCCGAGCGCTCCCGGATCGAGGCCGTCGAGGAGCAGAAGCGCCAGAACCTCGCCCGCAAGGAACTCGCCTGGCTGCGCCGCGGCGCCCCCGCCCGCACCTCCAAGCCGCGCTACCGGATCGAGGCCGCCAACGCCCTGATCGCCGACGTGCCGGAGCCCCGGGACCGGTCCGAGCTGATGAAGTTCGCCAACGCGCGACTGGGCAGGACCGTCTTCGACCTGGAAGGCGTCACCGTCAAGGCCGGCCCCAAGCTGCTGCTGGAGAACCTCACCTGGCAGCTCGGCCCCGGCGAGCGGATCGGCCTGCTCGGCGTCAACGGCGCCGGCAAGACCTCGCTGCTGCGCGCCCTGCGCGACGCGTACGCCTCCGAGGGCGACGTGCAGCCCGCGTCGGGTCTGATCAAGGTCGGCAAGACGGTGCGGCTCGCCTACCTGTCGCAGGAGGTCGTCGAACTGGACCCGGCCATCCGGGTGCTCCAGGCCGTCGAGCAGGTCCGCTCGCGCGTCGACCTCGGCAAGGGCCGGGAGATGAGCGCCGGCCAGCTGTGCGAGCAGTTCGGCTTCGGCAAGGACAAGCAGTGGACGCCCGTCGGCGACCTGTCCGGCGGCGAGCGGCGGCGGCTCCAGCTGCTGCGCCTGCTGATGGACGAGCCCAACGTGCTGTTCCTCGACGAGCCCACCAACGACCTCGACATCGAGACCCTCAACCAGCTGGAGGACCTGCTCGACGGCTGGCCCGGCTCGATGATCGTCATCAGCCACGACCGGTTCTTCATCGAGCGGACCACCGACGTCGTCCACGCGCTGCTCGGCGACCAGAAGATGCGGATGCTGCCGGGCGGCGTCGACGAGTACCTGGAGCGGCGGGCGCGGATGGCCGCCTCGATCGCCGCCGCCGCTTCGGCCGCGTCGGGTGCTTCGACCGCCTCGACCGCTTCGGCCGCGGCGTCCGGCGGCTCGGACGCCGGGACCGCCGCGTCGGCCCTGTCGGGCGGCGACCTGCGGGCGGCGAAGAAGGAGATGCAGAAGATGGAGCGGCAGATCGCCAAGCTGGACCAGAAGGAGTCCAAGCTGCACGCCCAACTCGCCGAGCACGCCGCCGACTTCTCCAAGGTCGCGGAGCTGGACGCGCAGCTGCGCGCCGTCCGGGAGGAGAAGGAGGAGCTGGAGCTGAGCTGGCTGGAGCTGGCCGAGCAGGTCTGAGCCCCGGTCGGGGTTCTGGTCGGAGTCCTGATCGGAGTCCTGATCGGGGTTCTGGCTGGAGTTCTGGTCGGAGTCCTCTGGCCGGGACCGGGACTCCGGTCGGGCCCTACCGGGCCAGCAGGGCCTCCAGCTCGTCCGCCGCACGGCCCAGCGCACTGCGCGCCGGGTCGTGCGGCGCCGTCGGGCGGGCCGCCGCCCCGGTCGGCGGGCGGTGCTCGCGGGCCGCCGCCGTCAGCTCGTCCAGCGCCCGGCGCACCCGCCCCACCTCCGCCGGATCCGGCACCCGGCCGCCGTACCGCAGCTGCGCCGCGAACGCCGCCACCGCGCCGCCCAGCCGCTCCAACGCCGCCGTCGCCGGCAGCCACTGCTCCGCCAACCGTCCCGTCGGCGGCGGCTCGGCCAGCCCCTGCCGCACCTCCTGGCGGGCGTCCTCCAACGCCCGGTACGCCGTACGGCGCAGCCACACCTCGGCCCGGCCCGCGTCCCCGGTGACCGCGTCCAGATAGGCCCGCAGCGCGGTGGCCGCGTCCACCAGCCGGGGCTCGATCCGGTGCCGCGGACGCTCCGGCCACAGCAGATAGCCGAAGAGCAGCACGATCGCGCTCGCGAGCACCGTGTCCAGCACCCGCGGCCAGAACTCGGCCGCGCTGCTCTGCCCGCCCAACTGGAGCAGGATCAACGCCATCGGCGTCATCGCCACCGTGTTCAGCCCGTAGTGCGCCGCCGTCGCGTACGGCAGCAGGGCCACGCAGAACGCGGCGATCGCCGTCAGTACCCACGCGTCGGTCGTGAGCGACACCACGGCCGCCGTGACCGCCACCCCGAGCACCGTGCCGACCGAGCGGCTCACCGCCCGCAGGAACACCGAACCGAGATCCGGCTTCAACACGAAGGCGATCGTCATCGGCACCCAGTAGCTCTTGCTGAGCGGGTAGCTGGCCGTCACCGCCGAACCGACCGCGATGCACAACGCCACCCGCAGCCCGTACCGGACCGAACCGCGCGACAGCAGCCGCACCCGCAGCCGCCACGGATCGGGCGGCGGCGCCGGGGCGGTACCGACCTCCGCCTCCCGGCCGGCCACGGTGTCGGCCGCCGCGCGCAACGCCACGTCCAGGGCCTGCCGGGACGGCGTGTCCGGCTGCCACTGCGGAACGGCGACCTCGCCGCCGCCCCGCCGGACCGCGTCCGCCAACCGGAGCGGCACCTCCGCGACCTCGGGCGGCACCGGCCGCCACGCCCACAACAGGCCCGTCGCCGCCTCGGTGGCGGCCAACGCCGCCTCGTACATCCGGCGCAGCCGAACCGTACGGGCGGACTCCGACCCCGGGCGGTGCGGTCGCGGGAGGAGGTCCTGCAACTGGTTCAACCGGGCCGTCAACACCTGGCGCGAAGCCGCGCCCTGCGGCGTGCCCAAATCGGCCAGCGTCCGGCCGAACGCCTCGTACACGGCCGCCAGCGCACGGTTGCGCGGATCCGAGGCGGGACGGCGGTGCGCGCCCCCCGGCAGACCCAGCACCACCACGAACGCGGCACCCGCCAGCATCATCGGCGCCGCCGCCCACCACGGATCCGGCAACGGCATCCCGCTGCCCAACGCCGCCGACACCAGCAGCAGCATCCCCGCCGCCGAACCCCGCGGGCCCGTCGCACTCAGCGCGCCGGACGCGAACGCCGTGAACGTGAGCGCCGCACCGAGCACCACCGCCGAAACGTGCGCGTGCTGGAGGGAAGTGCCGATCAGCATGCCGAGCGCCGAAGCCAGCACCGCCGACACGATCCGGGGCACCCGCAGGCCGCTCGGCTCCGCGCGGTCGTTCATCGTCGCGTGCATCGCGCCCAGACCGGCGAACACCCCCAGATCCAGCCGGTGCGCCAGCAGCCCTGCGGCCAGCGGCACCGCCATGCCCACCGCCGCGCGGGCCATCAGCGCCAGCGGCACCGGCGGCCGGGAAGGACGGGCGGCACGGGCCCACCAGGAGGGGGCGGACTCGTCTGCGGGCATCAGGTCACGTCCGTTCTGCGGCCATGGGTCGCTGCTGTGCGACATTGCGCGGCAGATGGGGGCGTACCCGGTCCAACCGGGCGAGACCAGTCTACCGGGGCCCGGCGCGACACCCCCGAGGGCCGCACGTGTCAAGTTCGTACCGATCCCGCACAGGCGGGCCAAGGGCCCTGCCGACCCGACAGGGGCGGTGGCTACGATTACGGAGGCGGAGACCGCCCCCAGGGCGGGCGGTGCACCGACCAGCACTGTACGACCGAGAAGTTGACGGTATGTTGCGGAGCGGCGGCCCCGGGGCTACCCCGAACCGCCGCCCGTACGGGGGAGAGGTGAACTGCTGTGGCAGGAGAGGTTCCACCGAACACGGGGGCCAGTCCGGACACGTCCGGTGACGTCACGCCATTTATGCTCAGCCACATGCTGGGGTTCGGCCCCCTCGTCAGCACCGTGCAGACGAACGTCAGCGCCGCCGACCTGGTGTCCGCCTTCGGCAAGAAGGACGTCAAGGTCGAGCTCGACACGCTCACCGCGTTCGCCAAGAAGATCGAAGCCCTGCTCCAGGCCATGGAGGGCTCCCCGGCGGCCCCGTACAAACTCCAGGAACAGAAGCTGACCGGCGGAAGCTTCGCCAGCGCGGAGTTCGCCGAAGCGACGGCCCTGACCGCGGCCTACGACAAGGTGCACACCCAGCTCGTCAAGCTGCACAAGGACTTCGTGGCGCAGATCGAGGCGATGAAGACCGCGGTCGCGGCGACGGCGGGCAACTACTCGGCCAACGAGGACGACACGGCGGCCGCGCAGAACGCCGTCGCGAAGAACGCGGGCGGCCCCACGCCGACGCGGGCCGGCGGCGAGGGCTTCTGATGGTGGTCGGCGAGGGTGCCCACGGGGAAACGGGGAGTAAGTAGTGGCAGACGGAACGAACTTCGAGGGCGTCGGACACGCCCAGCTCAAGAAAATGGTCCAGAGCACCGACCCCACGACGGTGCTGAGTCGCGGGACTCAGCTGCAGTCGGCCGGCCGTGTCCTGAAGGAACTCGGCGCGGCACTCAAATCGCACATCGGCAACGTCAGCTGGGAAGGGCCGGCCGCCGAGAGCTTCAAGACCTGGGCCGGCAACCTGCAGCAGTCTGCCGCGTTGCTCGGTGACTACTCCACAACCGCCGGCGACGCCATGAACCAGGCCGGTGAGGCACTCAGCACCGCCAAGGTGGCCGTGCCGGACGTGCCACACGACGATGTCGACATCGTCAAGACGCGCTCGACCCAGGGGGCGCCCAACCAGTTGGCGCTCACGAGCGCCAACTTCACCCCGGCCGGGCCGACCACCGCCACCGTCGATGCCATGATGAAGAAGCAGAACTGCTCCTGGGTCACCGAGACGGAGGCTCTGGCCGCCTCCCAGCGGGTCTACAAGGCTCACCAGGAAGCCATCCACCAGATGGAGAAGCTGGGGCAGGCGTACGAGGCGGCGACGACGAAGCTGGCCGGGCTCGGGGACGTGGCTCTGCCGGGCACGCCGGACACGGGCAATCGCGATGGCAAGTCGAACTACTCGGGTGATGACGGATACAGCGGCAGCTACGGAGGCACTGTTCGCAACGCTCGTACGAGTACCAGTACCGCCGGTGGGAGTTACCGCCCGTCCGGCGGCAGCTACAGCGGCGGCTCGGTCTCGATTCACAACCCCAGGTCGGACTCGCAGGTGCCGAGCGAGTCGGGACACGGTGGCCCGATTCCTCCGCGAAGCGGTGGCCAGGTGCCGCCGACGCCGGTGGACCCGGGCTCTTCGACGCCTCCCTCTGTGCCGTCGGAACCCGTCCGCCGCCCCGGTACCGGCCTCGACAGCCTGCCGACCGTGCCGACCCTGCCAGGTCAGACCGGCCCGCTCGGCCCCAGTGGTGGTGGAAGTCTCTCGCCTGACGGTCCGAGTGGGATTCCCGGATACCCGGGTGGCCCCGGTGGCACCCCGGGATATCCGGGTGGTCCAGGTGGCGGCCCGGTGACCGGTTTCTCGGCCGGGGTCGGCGGTGGCTCGATCCCGGCCAAGGGTGGTGGCGGATCCGTCTCCGGCAGGGGCGGGGGCTCGATCCCCGCCCGTACGGCTCCGTTCGGCGGTGGCTCGGTGCCGGGAAAGTCCGGTGGCAGCCCGGGTCTGCCCAGCGGGACGGTCTTCGGCGCGCGCGAGGCCCAGGCGGGTCGGGCGGGAGCAGCCGGCAGCACGGGCGGGGTGGGCGGCATGCATCCGGGGATGGGTGGTGGTTCCGGAGTCGTTGGTTCGGGTGGCAGCTCGCGGGGCCGGGGCCTGACCTCGACCGGAGGGGGAGCGGTCGGCGGCCGCAAGGGACCGGCTGCTGGCGGGGAGTTCACGCCGGGTGGTACGGGCCTGCGTAACCGGGCGGCTGCTGCGGGAGTCGCCGAGGGCGAAGCCCGTTCGGGGCAGAACGGCATGATGGCCCCTGGAACGGCGGGTCACTCCGGGCGGAACGAGCGCGATCGCCGCAAGCGGGCCGACTACCTCCACGAGGACGAGGAGACCTGGACCAGCGGTACGCCGCACAGCAACCCGGACGTGATTGAGTAGGACGGCAACGACTGCCCGGCCACTGGGCTCTCCCGGTGGCCGGGCAGACCTGTTCGGGGCACGCTCCCCGGTCGACGGAGAGATTGACGAGGAGTTGCGATGGGGCGGACGAACGCGCGAGTGCGTTGGCAGGTGCTTGCTACGGCACTCCTGACCGGGGTGACTTTGGTCGGTACAGCCGAAGCCCCAGCGGTTGCCGATGGTTCGATCCGTGCGGATCAGTGGCACTTGGACGCCATGCACGCGTCGGAGATGTGGAAGATTTCCAAAGGCGATGGGATCACTGTTGCAGTGATCGACGGCGGCTTCAAGATGGATCATCCGGATCTCGTGGGGCAGTTTTTGCCTGGCATGGACTTCAGTGGCAGCTCTGGTGGAGTCGGGTTCGACTCTGAGGGGCATGGAACACAGATGGCCAGTCTCATTGCGGGGTCTGGAAAGGCGAAAGGAGGGAACGGAGCTTACGGGCTGGCGCCAGAAGCAAAGATCCTTCCGTTGAAGATTGCTAATGGGACCGAGGGGGCGCTTGTCTCTGCCGATTTCCTTGGCCAGATTGGACAGGCCATCACCTATGCGGTCGATCAGGGTGTAAAGGTCATCAACATCTCGCAGGGAATTTCTGCTGCCAGGACATCGCCCGGCGACGTGGCCAAGTTGAATTCAATCATTGCGATGGCGAGGGCAAAGGGTTCGCTGGTTGTTTCCAGTGTTGGCAACTCTGCGCAGTCAGGAAATCTGGTCGAGTATCCGGGAGCGTTGCCCAACGTCGTAGGGGTGGGGGCGGTTGGTCGCGATGTCATTGCGACGGCAGAGTCTCAGCAGGGTCCGCAAGTCATTCTTGCTGCTCCTGGCGTAGACATGATCGAGGCTTGCACTGGCCCTACCGGCTATTGCAAGAGCCATGGAACTTCGGATTCCACTGCACTGGTTTCTGCCTCGGCTGCATTGATCTGGTCTATTCACAAGGATTGGTCGGCGAATCAGGTTCTGCGGGTGTTGATCAATACGGCCGGGAAGCCGACTGATGGATCCGTCCGCAACAATGATGTCGGTTATGGCGTAGTGCGGCCTCGGGTCGCTCTGGCGGACCCTGGTGATCCCGGGCCGGCGGACGTGTCTCCGGTTCCGGCGGCGGAGACTGCGCCTTCGGCCAGCCCGTCCGCGTCGGCGAGCCCGTCGGCTACTTCGACGCCTTCGCCGAGTACGGCCGCCCCGAGTCCGAGTGAGGTGGCCGTGGGGGTGCCTCCGGTGGGGCCGGCGGCGGAGAAGTCCTCCGGCTCGGGTGGTGCATTGCCGGTCGTGGCCGGTGTGGTGGGTGGGTTGGTGCTGGTCGTCGGTGTGGTGTTCGTCGTGCTGCGGCGGCGGAAGGCCGGTGGACAGCCTGCGGTGCCGCCGGGGGAGGACCCGTACGTGCGGTGATCCGGGGGCCTGCGCTGGTGTGCGCCTGCGGTGTTGAGCCGGGGGCGCGTGGGGTGGGGTGTGCGCGGGGGTCACTCGGGTGGGGGCTGGTGGCGGGGCGGGCTGGTGTCCAGGGTGGTGGTATGGATGCGGAGGAAGCCCGGCGGGCGGGGCAGTTGAGGCGTGCGGCGGCTGCGGCGCTGATCGGTACGGCGATCGAGTTCTACGACTTCTTTTTGTACGGGACGGCGGCGGCCTTGGTGTTCGGGTCGGTGTTCTTTCCTGAACTGGGCACGGTGGGGGCGCTGTTGGCGGCGTTCTCGGTGTACGCGGTGGCGTTCCTGGCCCGGCCGCTGGGGGCGGTGGTGTTCGGGCATTTCGGGGACCGGGTGGGGCGGAAGGCGACGCTGGTGGTGTCGCTGCTGTTGATGGGGCTGTCGACGGCGGCGGTGGGGGTGTTGCCGGGGTTCGGGTCGTGGGGGTGGTGGGCGCCGGTGGCCCTGGTGGCGTTGCGGGTGTGTCAGGGCGTGGGGTTGGGCGGGGAGTGGGGCGGGGCGGCGCTGCTGATCGCGGAGAACGCGCCGGCCGGGCGGCGGGGGCGGTACGGGGCGTTCCTGCAGTTGGGGCCGACGAGCGGGTTCGTGTTGGCGAACGGGGTGTTCCTGGCGGTCCAACTCGGCTTGGACGAGCGGGCGTTCCGGGAGTGGGGCTGGCGGGTGCCGTTCCTGGCGTCGTTGGGGCTGGTGGCGGTGGGGCTGTTCGTGCGGCTGCGGTTGGAGGAGACGCCGCTGTTCCGGCCGGACGAGCCGAGGGACCGGGCGCCGGTGGTGGAGGTGTTGCGCGGGCACTGGCGCACGGTGCTGCTGGGCTGCGGGGCGATCACCGTGGGGTACGCGCTGTTCTACCTGACCACGACGTACGCGTTGGCGTACGCGACGTCCGGGCTCGGGGTGGCGAGTTCGCTGGTGCTGGTGATGCTGCTGGTGGGCGCGCTGGGCATGGGCGTGACGGTGTGGGTGAGCGCGTCGCGCAGTGACGGCTGGGGGCGGCGGCGGACGCTGTGCTGGGCGACGGGCCTGGCGGCGGGGTGGTCGCTGGTGCTGTTCCCGCTGCTGGAGACGGTGCGCCGGCCGTTGATGTTCGTGGCGCTGGCGGGTGCGTTGGTGGTGCTGGGGTGCCTGATGGGGCCGGTGGCGGCGTTCCTGCCGGAGTTGTTCCCGACCCGGGTGCGGTACACGGGTGCCGCGTTGACGTACAACCTGGGCGGCGTGGTGGGCGGGGCGACGACGCCGCTGGTGGCGACGCGGCTGACGGAGGCGTACGGGACGGCGGAGCCGGTCGGCTGGTACCTGGTGGGGTTGGGCGCGGTGGCGCTGGGGTGCCTGTGGCTGCTGCCGGAGACCGGTGGCGCGGAGTTGGGGGCGGTGGACGGCGGACGCCGCCGGGCGCCCCTCCTGGGGGCGGACCCGGCGGCGTAGGTGCCGACCGTGCGGTGCGGTCAGCCGGCGAGGGCGGCGCGGCCGGCCAGCACGACGGCGGTGTGCTGGGCGACCCGCTCGCCGAGGTACTCGGCGGTCGCGATGTCGGCCTTGTGCACGGCCTCGGGGCCGGCGTCGGACGGGCTGGAGGCGGCGGCGCCGTTGAAGAAACCGAGGCGGTTGAGGTCGTTCTCGGTGGCGGTGGTGGCGTTCCAGCCGGGCTTGAGGCCGAGGTTGACCCAGCTCATGCCGTGCTGGGCGGCGAGGGTCTGGAAGAAGCCGAGGGTGCCGGCCTTGTCGCCGCTCTTGGAAGCGGAGTTGGTGAAGCCGGCGGCGACCTTGTCCCGCCAGGCGTCGGAGAACCAGCGCTTGCTGGTGGCCTCGGCGAAGACGTGGAAGGCGCCGGAGGCGGTGCCCATGTAGGTGGGGGAGCCGAAGACGATCGCGTCCGCGGCGTCGAGCTGGGCCCACTGCTCGTCGGTGATGGTGTCGACGGCGATCGAGACGACCTCGGCGCCGGCGGCGGCGGCGCCGCGGGCGACGGCCTCGGCGATGACGGCGGTGTGGCCGTAGCCGGAGTGGTAGGCGAGGGCGACGGTCGGGCGGATGGCGGTCATACGGGGGCACTCCTGTACGGGAACGGGTGCGGGCAGGGGCAACGCAGGCAAGGCAGGGGCAAGGCAGGGAGCGGCGGCGGGGGGCGTGCTGCCGCACCCCGGCCCGTCGACCGGTCTCCAATATAGACCAAGTCTCCATTAGTTACCAAGGGTGGATTGGAGACCGCGGGGCTACCCTGGACGGCATGACGACGGAGGAAGCGGCCCGGGCGGAGAGCGGCACCGGGCGGCAGGGGCAGGAACGGGAGGGCGGGCAGGACCGGGAGCAGGAGCTCGACGTCTTCGCCCAGCTCTGTCCCAGCCGCGCGATGTTCGCCGAACTGGCCGACAAGTGGTCGATGTTGATTCTGATGAGCCTCGCCGCCTGCGGGCAGCAGCGGTTCTCCGAACTGCAGCGCGGCGTCGGCGGGGTCAGTCGCAAGATGCTCACCCAGTCGCTGCGCAGCCTGGAGCGCAGTGGACTGGTGCGCCGCACCGTGTTCCCGGAGACGCCGCCGCGGGTGGTCTACGACCTGCTGCCGCTCGGCCGGGAGCTGGCCGTACTGCTGGCGCCGCTCGGCCGGTGGACGGAGCAGCGGACCGGGCAGATGCTGGCCGCCCGCGAGGAGTTCGACGAGACGCACGCCGAAGGCTGACCTGGCGCACGCCGAAGGCTGACCACGCGCGCACCGAAGGCGCGCCGAGGACTGGCCGGGCCCGCGCCGAGGGGCGGGTGCCCGCCCGCCGGGGGTCGGTCCGGCATGCGCCGGGGCCGCGGACCCGATTTCCCTTCCTGGCCGCCAGCCGTGTAATGTCTTCCTTGTTCGACCGGCCCGGTGAAAGCCCGGCAAGCCCCTATAGCTCAGTCGGTAGAGCGTCTCCATGGTAAGGAGAAGGTCTGCGGTTCGATTCCGCATGGGGGCTCCATTCGAAGGCCCTCGCTTCATGGCGAGGGCCTTTTGCTGTTCCCCGATCAGACCGTCGGGCCCGGTGCGGAGGCCGAGCGCGGCGGCCTAGCGGGTCGGGTACGGAATGCGCTGTGATGGTGCGTCATCGGCCGCCCGCCCATGGGGTGCGGGCGCGAGCCGAACCCCGACCGGGAGGGCGTCATGGGCGTTCGACTCGTGGTGGTCGACGATCACCGGCTGTTGGCCGAGGCGCTGGCCACGGCGTTGCAGCTGCGCGGCCACCGGGTGCTCGCGGTCGGCTGCCCGGCCGGGGTCGCGGCCGATCTGGTGGTCGGCCGGCGGCCGGAGGTGTGTCTGCTGGGGGTGGCCGCGCCGAGTGAGCCGGCGGCTTTCGACGGGCTGCGCCGGATCCGCCGGGAGCGCCCCGAGGTGGCCGTGATCGTGCTCGGTCCAGTGGGTGAACTGCGCGGTGTGGCGGGGGCGTTCGCGGCCGGGGCGGCGGGGTACGTGCCGAGCGACGAGCGGATCGGGGTGGTCGAGCGGGCGATCGGGCGGGCCCGGGCGGGCGAGGCGGCGGTGGCCGTGGACGTGCTGCGCGGGGCCTTCGACCAGTTGCTGCGGCCGGTCGCCGAGCCGGACGACGAGGCGGTGCGGCTGCTGCGGCTGCTGACCCGCCGTGAGGTGCAGGTGCTGGCCCGGATCGCGGACGGGGAGGACACGGCGGCGATCGCCGCCGGGATGCGGATCGCCGCGAGCACCGCCCGGACGCACGTCCAGCGGGTGCTGATGAAGCTCGGTGCGCGGACCCGGCTGGAGGCGGCCGCGGTGGCGGCCCGTACCGGGCTGCTGGAGCGGATGGCCGGCGGCTGAGGGGGGCTCGGGGTCCGTGAAACCGGCTCCCGGGCGGCCCGTTCACATGGTCCTGGGCACTCCGGCGGGCAGGGAGAATAGCCTCAGTCGTACACACGTCATCGACGGCCGCCGCTGACCGGCGGACCGTCGCCCGCTGGAGGTCTCATCATGAGTAAGTACCTGGTCACGGGTGGCGCCGGCTACGTCGGCAGCGTGGTGGCCGCCCACCTGCTGGAGGCGGGGCACCAGGTGACCGTCCTGGACGATCTCTCCACCGGTTTCCGCGAGGGCGTCCCGGTCGGTGCCGAGTTCGTCGAGGGTCGGGTCCAGGAGGCCGGCCGGGTGCTGGACGGTTCCTTCGACGGCGTGCTGCACTTCGCCGCCTCCTCGCAGGTCGGCGAGTCGGTCGTGGACCCGGAGAAGTACTGGCGCAACAACGTGGCGGGTTCGCTGGAGCTGGTCGCGGCGATGCGCGCGGCGGGTGTGCGCAAGCTGGTGTTCTCGTCCACCGCCGCCGTCTACGGCGAGCCGGAGGTCGTGCCGATCGCGGAGACCGCCCGCACCTCGCCGACCAACGCCTACGGCGCCACCAAGCTCGCCGTGGACCACCTGATCACCAGCGAGGCCGTCGCGCACGGCCTGGCCGCCGTCTCGCTGCGCTACTTCAACGTGGCCGGTGCGTACGGCGCGTACGGGGAGCGTCACGACCCCGAGTCGCACCTGATCCCGCTGGTGTTCCAGGCGGCGCTGGGTCAGCGCCCGCACATCGCGGTGTACGGCGAGGACTACCCGACCCCGGACGGCACCTGCATCCGCGACTACATCCACGTCGCGGACCTGGCCGACGCGCACCTGCTGGCGCTGGACGCGGCCAAGCCGGGCGAGCACCTGATCTGCAACCTGGGCAACGGCAGCGGCTTCTCGGTGCGCGAGGTGATCGAGTCTGTCCGGCGCGTCACCGGCCGGGAGATCCCGGTGCAGGCGGCCGGCCGCCGGGCCGGCGACCCGGCCGTGCTGGTGGCCTCGGCGGCCCGCGCCCACGAGGCGCTGGGCTGGACGCCGCGCCGCCCGAACCTGGACGACATCGTCGCCGACGCCTGGAAGTTCGCCCTGGAGAAGCACGGCAAGTAGGCCGCAGGACCCCGCAGGCGCCGCTCCCGGAGGTTCGGGGGCGGCGCCTCGGCGTTGCCCGCTTCGACCGGTGATGGCGTGAAATCCCGCCACTCGCGCACCTCCTGACGAAACTTCACCAAACCGCCACGAGGGGGTTTCCCGGCCCGTACGCTGAGTGCGGTACCGGTGGGGGCCGGCGCCCTTTTCGGCCTCACCGGCCACCGGTGGGCGGGCGGAGTGACGGGCCCAGACCGCGGGTGCCGGGGCCGGTCCCCGCCCCCGGGCTCGGGTCGGTCTGAGCAGGGGGGTAGTGACGATGGGGCGGATCCGCGTCCTGGTGGTCGACGACCACCGGATCTTCGCCGAGGCCCTGGCCGCGGCGCTCGCCGCCGAGCCCGACGTGGAGGTGGGGGCGGCCGGCAGCGGGGCCGCCGCCGAGCGGGCGCTGGAGCGTGCCGCCGTCGAGGGGCGGGCCTTCGACGTGGTCCTGATCGACGCCGACCTGGGGGCCGAGGGCACTGCTTCGGCGGGTGTCCGGAGCCGGCTCGGCCCGGACGCGGCCGACGCGGCCCGGCGGCGGCCGGCCCAGGCGGTGCCGCCGCCCCGCCACCCGGTCGGCCCGCCGGTGGCGCAGTCCGGCGGCCGCCCGGTGGACCTGCTGCGCCCGGGCGGGCGCGGCACGGAACCGGCCCGCTCCGACGCGTACCGGGCCGACCAGCTCAGAACCACGCCTCCGGCACCGGACGGCATCACCCTGCTCGCCCGGGTCCGCCGCGCCCATCCGGGGCTGCGGGCGGTCGTGCTGGCCGTCGCCGACGACCCGCACCGCGCCGCCCGGGCCCTGCACGCGGGCGCCACCGGCTGGGTGGCCAAGGAGAGTTCGCTGGCCCGGCTGCTCTCCGTGGTCCGGGGGGTGCTGCGAGACGAGACGCACCTGCCGCCCGCGCTGCTGACCGGGGTGATCCGCGAGCTGACCACCGCCCGGCGGGACCGCACCGAGAGCGAGCGGCTGGTCGACACCCTCACTCCGCGGGAGAAGCAGATCCTGCGCTGCATGGTCGCGGGCCTGGGCCGGCAGGCGGTCGCGGAGCGGCTCTACCTGTCGCCGCACACCGTCCGGACGCACATGCAGAACGTGCTCGGCAAGCTCGGGGTGCACTCCACGCTGGCCGCGGTGGCGGTGGCCCGCCGGGCCGGGGTCAGCCCGGCCGAGCCGGCCCTGCCGGCGCCGCCGTCCGTCGTGACCGCGGTGGACCGGACGTGAACTCCGGGGCGCGGATCAGCCCGGGATGTTGTCGAACGGGGCGACCAGCTGCCGCAGGAGCGCGGCGAGTTCGCCCTGCTGGCCGGAGCTGAGCTGGGCGAGCAGTTCGCGTTCGTGCGTGAGCAGTCCGGCGAGCGCCTGGTCGGCGCGGTCGCGGCCGTCGTCGGTGAGCCGGACGAGCACGCCGCGCCGGTCGTCCGGGTCGGGCAGGCGCTTGACCAGGCCCTTGCCGGTGAGGCGGTCGATGCGGTTGGTCATGGTGCCGGAGGTGACCAGGGTCTGGGTGAGCAGCTGGCCGGGGGAGAGCTGGTAGGGGGAGCCGGCCCGGCGCAGGGCGGTCAGGACGTCGAACTCCCAGGGCTCCAGCCCGTGCTCGGCGAAGGCGGTGCGGCGGGCGCGGTCGAGGTGCCGGGCGAGTCTGCTGACCCGGCTGAGTACCTCCAGCGGCTCCACGTCGAGGTCGGGGCGCTCTCGGCGCCACGCTGCGACCAGCCTGTCGACCTCGTCCTCCATGACGATCAGTGTATCGGTGGATGTGTCGATGTGAAGTCTCTTGACGTCGAGAAATGTGCCAGCAAGGCTACCTGGGATATCTTGATGTCGAGATACTTGCGAGGTGGACCATGACCAGTCCCGTCTGGGACCCGGCGCAGTACCTGCGCTTCGCGGACGAACGCACCCGTCCGCTGCGCGACCTGCTCGCCCGCGTCCCCGCCCTCCCGAACCCGAGCGATCCCGTGATCCTCGACATCGGCTGCGGCCCCGGCAACTCCACCGCCGTGCTGCGCGCACGCTGGCCGCACGCCCGCCTCACCGGCGTCGACAACTCCGCCCCGATGCTCGCCACCGCCCGCACCGACGGTGAGCCCACCGCCGACTACCTGCTCGCCGACGCCCGCGACTTCGACCCGGCCCCGGCCGGACCCGACCTGATCGTCTCCAACGCCACGCTGCAGTGGATCGACGGCCACCTCGACCTCGTCCCGCGCTGGGCCGGCGCCCTGCGGCCCGGCGGCACCGTCGCCTTCCAGGTCCCCGGCAACTTCGACGCCCCCAGCCACACCCTGCTCGCCGAACTCCGGCGCAGCCCCCGCTGGCGCGGCCTCCTCGGCGACGACGCCGCCAGGGCCGGCGTCCACCCGCCCGAGCGCTACCTGGACGCCCTCACCGCCGCCGGCTGCGCGCCCGACGTCTGGGAGACCACCTACCGCACCCTGCTCCCGGGCCCGGACCCGGTCCTCGCCTGGGTCAAGGGCACCGCCCTGCGCCCCGTCCTCACCCGGCTGACCGACCCCGCCCGCCGAGCCGCCTTCCTCGCCGAGTACGGGGCGCTCCTGCGCGAGGCCTACCCGGCCGGGCCGCACGGCACCGTCTTCCCGTTCCGGCGGATCTTCGCCGTCGGGACCAGGGCCTGATGCGGGGCGGGAGGGCCGCCGGCCCTTCCGCCCGTCGGTCGCTCCTTCCGCCCGCCGGTCGGCCCCACCCCGCCGCCGGTTCGCCCGCAGGTCAGTCCTTGCGCCCGCCGACCAGCCTCGGGTGCCGCTCCAGGCCCTCCAGCCCGTGCCAGGCCAGGTTCACCAGGTGCGCCGCGACCTGCGCCTTGTCCGGCTTGCGGACCTCCAGCCACCACTGCCCGGTCAGCGCCACCATGCCGACCAGCATCTGCGAGTACATCGGGGCCAGTCGCGCGTCGAAGCCCCGGGACTTGAACTCCAGGCCGAGGATGTCCTCCACCTGCGTCGCGATGTCGCTGATCAGCGACGCGAAGGTGCCGGTCGACTGGGCCACCGGGGAGTCCCGGACCAGGATCCGGAAGCCGTCCGTCGAGGTGTCGATGTAGTCCATCAGCGCGAACGCGGCCTGCTCCAGCAGCTCCCGCGAGTGCCCGCCGGTCAGCGCCCCCGTGACCATGTCCAGCAGCAACTGCATCTCGCGGTCCACCACCACCGCGTACAGCCCCTCCTTGCCGCCGAAGTGCTCGTACACCACCGGCTTCGACACCCCGGCCCGCTCGGCGATCTCCTCCACCGAGGTGCCGTCGTAGCCGCGCTCCGCGAACACCGTCCGGCCGATCTCCAGCAGCTGCTCCCGCCGCTGCTTGCCGGTCATCCGGACCCGCCCGCCCCGGCGGCGCGGCGCCGGGGCGGGCGCACCCCCCGAGGCGCCCTCGCCCGCCGGTGCAGCGGTTCGCGGACGGGCCGGCGCCGCGTCGGGCGCCGCGTCCGTCCGCGTGCTCTGGTGGCCGCCTGTGCTGTCTGCGCTGCTCCCGTTCACCCCTACATCATGCTGGAAGCGACGACTCATGCGGCGCGGCGGGCGGCGATCCGCTGCGCGTCCGGCCAACGGACGTCCCGGACCCAGCCGGCCAGCTCGAACCAGCGGATCAGCCGGGCCGAGGAGTCGATCTGCCCGCGCAGCACCCCGTGCCGGGCGGCCGTCGGGTCCGCGTGGTGCAGGTTGTGCCAGGACTCGCCGCAGGAGAGCACCGCCAGCCACCAGACGTTGCCCGAGCGGTCCCGGGAGCGGAACGGGCGGCGGCCGACGGCGTGGCAGATCGAGTTGATCGACCAGGTGACGTGGTGCAGCAGGGCCACCCGGACCAGCGATCCCCAGAAGAAGGCGGACAGCGCGCCCGACCAGGACAGCGTCACCAGCCCGCCGACCAGCGGGGGGAGCAGCAGCGAGATCATGGTCCAGAGCCAGAACAGCCGGGAGATCCGCCGTATGGCCGGATCGCGGACGAGGTCCGGCGCGTACGTGAGCTGCGGGGTCTGCTCCTCGTCGAACATCCAGCCCATGTGCGCCCACCACAGGCCCTTGAGCAGGGCCGGGAGGCTCTCCCCGTAGCGCCACGGCGAGTGCGGGTCGCCGTCCTTGTCGCTGAACCGGTGGTGCTTGCGGTGGTCGGCCACCCAGCGCACCAGCGGGCCCTCGACCGCCAGGCTGCCGGCGACCGCGAGGGCGAGCCGCATCGGGCGGTTGGCCTTGAACGCGCTGTGGGTGAAGTAGCGGTGGTAGCCGACGGTGATGCCGTGGCAGGTGAGGAAGTACATGGCGACGGTGATCGCCGCGTCCGTCCACCCCAGTCCCCACCCCCAGGCCACCGGCACGGCGGCCACCAGCGCGGCGAACGGCACGAGGATGAACAGCCCGAGCGCCAGCCGTTCGGCGAGGCCCTGCTTCTCCCCGCCGCGGGTGGCGGACAGCCGGGTGGCGGCGGTGTCGGTGGGATCGGGGGATTCGGTGGGAAGCGCGGCGTTCCCCGCGCTCGGCTCGCCGGCCTTGGTGGTCATGGGCGTCCCTTTGCGTCATCCCTGTGCGGGAGGCAGGAGCGGAGGCTACGTTGGCGTAACCTACGGCATCGTAGGTTGCGCTCCGCGGCGAAGGGAACACGCCGCCGCACGGCGCTTGAGTGAATTCACCCGACTGGATGGATGAACCGGCGGCCCGGCTTGTTCGACCGTTCCCGGCGGATCGGGGCCTGCGGATCGCGGCAGTTGATACCCATGGCAGGGTCGACTCGGGTAGGGTCTGAGCAACCATCCGCCGTGGTGTAATGGCAGCACAGGGCCCTTTGGAGGCCTTTGTCTGGGTTCGAATCCTAGCGGCGGAGCCTCTGCACGCCTCAGGTTCGGGCGTACCGCCGAACCGCCGGTATTGTCGGTGCTGCTCGGCGGACTGTGCGAATGGCGACCGGCCTCGGTCCGGTCCGGGCCCGTTCTGCCCGCTCTGTGAACCGACCGAGGAGCCTCCCCGCATGGGTGCCAATTCGCTTGCCGCCGTTGTCGTGCTCGCCGCCGGTGGCGGGACCCGGATGAAGTCGAACAAGCTGCCCAAGGTGCTGCACGAGGTCTGCGGCCGGTCGCTGGTGGGTCATGCCGTCTCGGCGGCCAGCGAACTGACGCCGGAACAGCTCGTCGTGGTGGTCGGACACCAGCGGGAGCAGGTCCAGGAGCACCTCGCGGCGCACTACCCGGCGGCCCGTCCGGTGGTGCAGGAGGACCAGAAGGGCACCGGGCACGCGGTGCGCACGGCGCTGGAGGCGCTGGCCGCCGACGGCGTGGTGCTGGACGGCACGGTGATCGTCACCGCCGGGGACTCCCCGCTGCTGACCGGGGACACGCTGCGCCGCCTGGCGAAGGCCCACGCCGGCCAGGACAACGGGGTCACCGTCCTGACCGCCGTCGTCCCCGAGCCCTTCGGCTACGGCCGGATCCTGCGGGACGAGGACGGCACCGTCGCCGCGATCGTCGAGGAGCGGGACGCCACCGCCGTCCAGCGCTCGATCGCCGAGATCAACTCGGGCGTCTTCGCCTTCGACGCCAAGCTGCTGGTCGAGGCGCTGGCCGAGCTCACCACGGACAACTCGCAGGGCGAGGAGTACCTCACCGACACCCTGGAGATCCTGCGCACCGCCGGACACCGGGTGGGCGCCGTGGTCGCGGAGGACCACCGGGACATCCTGGGCATCAACGACCGGGTGCAGCTCGCGCAGGCCCGCCGGCTGCTGAACGACCGCCTGCTGGAGCGGGCGATGCGGGCCGGCGTCACCGTGGTGGACCCGGCGACCACCTGGATCGACGTGCAGGTGACGTACGAGCCGGACGCCCTCGTGCTGCCGAACACCCAGCTGCAGGGTGCCACCCACCTGGGCGAGGGCTGCGAGGTCGGCCCGAACTCGACCCTGACCGACACCCTGATCGGCGCCGGCGCCCGTGTGAGCAACACCACGGCGGACCGCGCCGAGGTGGGCGAGCTGGCCACCGCCGGCCCGTACGCCTACCTGCGGCCGGGGGCCAAGCTGGCCCGCAAGGCGAAGGTCGGCACCTACGTCGAGGTGAAGAACTCCGAGCTGGGCGAGGGCGCCAAGGTGCCGCACCTCTCCTACATCGGGGACGCCACGATCGGCGAGGGCACCAACGTCGGCGCGGCCTCGGTCACCGTGAACTACGACGGCGTCAACAAGCACCGCACGGTGATCGGTGCGCACTGCCGCACCGGTTCCGACAACATGTTCATCGCCCCGGTGGCGATCGGGGACGGCGCCTACACCGCGGCCGGTTCGGTGATCACCACCGACGTCCCGCCGGGCGCGCTCGGAGTGAGCCGGGCGCACCAGCGCAACATCGAGGGCTGGGTGGAGCGCAAGCGCCCGGGGACCACCTCCGCGCGGGCCGCGAAGGCCGCGACGGACGGGGCCGCGGACGCCTGACGGGACGGGCGGGAGCCCGAGGGCGGTCCCGGGGCGGACGGTTTCTGCGTGGGCGCGTAACCTTGGGGTCATACGTGCGCCACTGGGCTTACGGCCCGTGTCCAGGCGTACCGACAATTCCCCCGACCCCGTGCGAGCCGGCTGCGCCTGCCCGCACGGGACGACGGGGTTCAGCGTCAGCAACGCGAGGAGACGGTGCAGTGAGCGGGATCACGACGTCGGGTGAGAAGAAACTCAAGCTCTTCTCCGGCCGTGCCCACCCGGAACTGGCGAGGGAGGTGGCCGAGGCGCTCGGGACCGAGCTCGTCCCGACCAAGGCCCTGGACTTCGCCAACGGCGAGATCTACGTCCGCTTCCTGGACTCGGCCCGCGGCGCGGACTGCTTCGTGATGCAGAGCCACACGGCTCCCATCAACCAGTGGATCATGGAACAGCTGATCATGATCGATGCGCTGAAGCGGGCCTCCGCCAAGAGCATCACCGCGATCCTGCCGTTCTACGGGTACGCCCGCCAGGACAAGAAGCACCTGGGCCGCGAGCCCATCTCGGCGCGCCTGGTCGCCGACCTGCTGCGCCAGGCGGGCGCCGACCGGCTGATGGCCGTGGACCTGCACACCGCGCAGATCCAGGGCTTCTTCGACGGCCCGGTGGACCACCTGTTCGCGCTGCCGATGCTGGCGGACTACGTGGGCGGGAGGGTGGACCGCTCCAAGCTGACCATCGTGTCGCCGGACGCCGGCCGGGTGAAGGTGGCCGACCAGTGGTGCGACCGGCTGGACGCGCCGCTGGCGATCATCCACAAGCGCCGCGACATGACCCAGGCCAACACCATCCTGTCGGCCGAGGTCGTCGGTGACGTCAAGGACCGGGTCTGCGTCCTGGTCGACGACATGATCGACACCGCCGGCACGATCTGCGCCGCGGCCGACGCGCTGTTCGACAACGGTGCCGCGGACGTCCTGGTGGCGGCCACCCACGGCGTGCTCTCCGGCCCGGCCGCGGACCGGCTGAAGAACTCGCGGGTGAGCGAGTTCGTGTTCACCAACACGCTGCCGACCCCGGCGCAGATCCAGCTGGACAAGATCACCACGCTGTCCATCGCCCCCTCGATCGCGGCCGCGATCCGCGAGGTGTTCGAGGAGGGTTCGGTCACGAGCCTCTTCGAGGGCGTGCACTGACGAAGCCCGACGGCGGCGGCCCCGGTCCGGATCGGACCGGGGCCGCCGCCGATTTCACGGGAGGCCGTTCATGCGGTTAGACTCGTGAAACTGCTCGGCGAGGGATGCCGTGCGCCTGCTTGCCGGGTGCCCGCTCCGTGATCGACGCGCTGCCGGTGTCGGATTTCCGTCCGTCGGCAGAGGCCGTTACCGCCGAGTGACCCCCGAACGTACTGAGGGTGTGGCCCCGGCGGTTTTTCGCGTTGCCTGCACCCCCGCGCCAGTCTTCCCGAGGAGTGCAGTCGTGTCCGAGATCCGCATCGCCGCTGAGACCCGTTCCGAGTTCGGCAAGGGTGCCGCCCGTCGCGCCCGCCGTGCCGGCTTCGTCCCCGGTGTCGTCTACGGCCACGGCCACGCCCCGGTTCACCTGAACCTGCCGAGCCACGACCTGATGATGGCGCTCAAGACCCCGAACGCCCTGCTGGTCGTGCCGATCGAGGGCAAGGACGAGTACGTGCTGCCCAAGGCCGTGCAGCGCGAGGCCATCAAGCGCACCATCGAGCACGTCGACCTGCTGCTGGTCAAGCGCGGCGAGAAGGTCACCGTCGAGATCCCGGTCCTGACCGAGGGCGAGCTGGCCCCCGGCGGCAACCTGCTGGAGCACGTCCTCAACGCGCTGCCGATCGAGGCCGAGGCCACCCACCTGCCCGAGTCGGTCACCGTCTCGGTCGAGGGCCTGGAGTCCGGTGCCTCCGTCCTCGCCAAGGACATCGCCCTGCCGGCCGGCGTCACCCTGGCCGTCGACGCCGACGCCGTCGTGCTGCAGGTCATCGGCGCCCAGGCCGCCCCGGCCGAGGACGAGGCCGCCGAGGCCGAGGGCACCGAGGCCTGAGCCTCGCCCCACCAGCTGTGACCGCTGCCCCGGTCGCTCCCCTCGGAGCGGCCGGGGCAGCGGTGTGTCCGGGAAGATGACGTAGAGCGCGCACAGGAGGAGAGAGGGCATGGCTGACGAGTACGAGGGCCCCTGGCTGGTGGTGGGGCTGGGCAACCCGGGCGAGCAGTACGCCCGGAACCGGCACAACATCGGGTTCATGGTGGTGGACCTGCTGGCGCAGCGGATGGGCGCGAAGTTCAAGGCGCACAAGAGCCGGGCGCAGGTGGCCGAAGGACGGCTGTCCGGCCGCCGGGTGGTGCTGGCCAAGCCGATGTCGTTCATGAACCTCTCCGGCGGGCCGGTGACGGCGCTGCGGGACTTCTACAAGGCGCCGGCCTCGGCGCTGGTCGCCGTCCACGACGAGCTGGACATCGACTACGCGGCGCTGCGCCTCAAGCTGGGCGGCGGGGACAACGGCCACAACGGACTGAAGTCGATCACCAAGTCGCTGGGGCCGGACTACTACCGGGTGCGGTGCGGGATCGGCCGGCCGCCGGGCCGGATGGAGGTCGCGGACTTCGTGCTGAAGGACTTCTCCGGCGCCGAGCGCAAGGAACTGGAGTGGTTCGTGGACCGCTCGGCGGACGCGGTGGAGGCGCTGCTGTCCGAGGGGCTGGAGCGGGCGCAGGGCACCTACAACTCCTGATGCTCCATCAAGTCCGGGAGCGGTGTTACGCAACGGTCGTACAACGCTTGACGGTCCAAACCTGAATCCGTGTGAGAACCCTGTGCGGGATCGGATAGCGTCGGCCTGGTACGCGAACGAGTCCTGGGGAGTTCTCGATGCGGGGTTTTCGTCCGGTCCGCCGACTGCGGCGGCTCCGGGTGGTCCGACTGAAGCAGTTCGGACGGCGGGTCGGCACGGTCGGTGCGCTGGGGGCGGCCGGGGTGCTGCTCTCGGGCGGCGCGGTGGCGCACGCGGACGCGGTGGCCGAGCCGGATCCGGGCGTCTCCGCGGATCCGGCGGCGGCGCAGTTCGGGCCGCTGCTCGGTGACTCGATGGGCACGGACGCCGGGCTGCTGGCGGTCGGCGGCGGCCTGGTGGTCGCGGCCGGCGGCGCCGCGCTGTGGCTGAAGCGCCGGCGCACGGGCGAGCCGGGCGAGTAGGCCGTGTCCGGGGCCTGGCCGCCCGCGCGGTGAGCACGACACCGGGCCGGTGCCCACGGGCGCCGGCCCTTTCGCGTGCCCCGAACCCTTCCGGTACGGGACGGGGCCGCCGCCCACCCCGGAGGGCGGACGGCGGCCCCGTCCCGTACGCGCGGTGGCGTCAGCCGGTGTTGCGCAGGCCGGCGGCGATGCCGTTGACGGTCAGCAGCAGCGCGCGGGCGCGCAGCGGGTCCTCGTGGCGGCCGGTGGCGACCTCCTCGCGCTGGCGGCGCAGCAGCGCGACCTGGAGGTAGGAGATCGGGTCGAGGTAGGCGTCGCGGACGGTGAAGGTCTGCTTGAGCACCGGGTTGTGCTCCAGCAGTTCGCCCTCGCCGGTGAGCCGGAGCACCTCGCGCAGGGTGAGGTCGTGCTCGGCGACGATCTGGTCGAAGACGTGGTGCAGTTCGGCGGGCACCAGCTGCTCGACGTAGTGGCGGGCGATCCGCAGGTCGGTCTTGGCCAGCGTCATGGCGACGTTGGACAGGAAGTTGCGGAAGAAGTGCCACTGGCCGTGCATCTCGTCGAGCACGCCGCCGAGGCCGGCCGCGCGGGCGGCGGCGAGGCCGGAGCCGACGCCGTACCAGCCGGGGACGATCTGGCGGGACTGGGTCCAGCCGAAGACCCACGGGATGGCCCGCAGGCCGTCGAGGCCGGCGCCGGAGTCGGGGCGGCGGGACGGGCGGGAGCCCAGGTGCAGCGAGGCGAGCTGGTCGACCGGGGTGGCGGCGAAGAAGTACTTCGGCAGGTCGTCCTGCTCGACCAGGGCGCGGTAGGCGGTGTGGGCGGCCGCGGAGACCTGGTCCATCGCGGCGTCCCAGCGGGCCAGTTCCTCGGGGGCCTGGCGCGGGGCGGTGTGCAGCGCGGAGGCGGAGAGGGTGGCGGAGATGGTCAGCTCCAGGTTCTCCCGGGCGAGGGAGGGGAGCAGGTACTTGTCGGAGATGACCTCGCCCTGCTCGGTGACCTTGATCTCGCCCTCCAGGGTGCCCCAGGGCTGGGCCAGGATGGCCTCGTGGGAGGGGCCGCCGCCGCGGCCGACGGTGCCGCCGCGGCCGTGGAACAGGCGCAGCCGGATGCCGTAGCGGTGGGCGACGTCGCGCAGCCGGCGCTGGGCGCGGTGGATCTCCCACTGGGAGGTGGTGATGCCGCCGAACTTGGAGGAGTCGGAGTAGCCGAGCATGACCTCCTGGACGTCGCCGCGCAGCGAGACGAGCAGCCGGTAGGAGGGGTCGGACAGCATCTCGTCGAGGATGAGGTCGGCCTTCTGGAGTTCCTCGGTGGTCTCCAGCAGCGGCACGATGCCGATCTTGGCGATGCCGCCGTGCAGGTCGATCAGGCCGGCCTCGCGGGCCAGGACGGTGGCGGCGAAGACGTCGTCGGCGCCCTGGCACATGGAGATGATGTAGCTCTCGACGATCTCGTCACCGAAGCGCTCGAAGCCCTCGCGGATGGTGTTGAAGACGCCGAGGGTCTTGGTGCCGGCCGCGTCCAGCGGGGCCGGGGTGGGGGCGAGCGGGCGGCGCGAGCGGAGCTCCTTGGCGAGCAGCTTCTGCCGGTACTCGCGGGGCATGTCGGCGTAGCGCCAGGCCTCCTCGCCGAGGCGGTCGAAGAGCTGGCCGAGGGCGTGGTGGTGGGCCTCGGCGTGCTCGCGGACGTCCATGGTGGCGAGCTGGAGGCCGAAGGCCTCGATGGTGCGGATGGCGCGGGCGAGGCGGCCGTCGGCGATCAGCTCGCCGCGGTGGGAGCGCAGGGAGTCCTGGATGAGCCGCAGGTCGGTGATCAGCTCGCGGGTGCCGAGGTAGTCGCGGCCCTCGACGTGCGGGGTGCCCTGGGCGAGCCGCTCGCGGGTGTTCTCCAGCTTGAGCCGGACGCAGGTGGCCTTGAGGCGGTAGGGCTCCTCGGCGTTCATCCGCTTGTAGCGGGGGCTGAGCTCGGGGAGCTGGTGCAGGTCGGTGTTGAGCGAGGCGAGCAGTTCGACCGAGGCGCCGGCCAGCCGCTCGGAGGTGGAGAGGGTGCTGCGCAGGTCGTCGACGGCGGCCAGGGCGTCCTTGATGCCGTACTCGTGCTGGAGGTTGAGGACGTCCCAGGTGACCTGCGGGGTCACGTTGGGGTTGCCGTCGCGGTCGCCGCCGATCCAGGTGCCGAAGGTGAGCGGGCGGACGCCGTCGGGCAGGGTCAGGCCGACCCGGCCGAGCTCCTCGTGCAGTTCCTCCAGGACCTGGGGGACGGCGTCGCGGTAGAGCTCGTCCAGGTAGTAGACGGCGTTGCGGGCCTCGTCGGTGGGCTCGGGGCGGGCGATGCGCAGCTCGTCGGTCTGCCAGAGCAGGTCGATGACCTCGGCGAGGCGGCGGTCGGCCTGGCGGCGGGCGCTGCTGGTGCGGGCCGGGTCGGCCTGGGAGAGGCCGGCGGCGATCTCCTCGCGGTGGATGCGGTCGAGGAGTTCGCCGATGCGGCGCAGCTTGTTGAGGACGCTGCGGCGGGCGGCCTCGGTGGGGTGGGCGGTGAAGACCGGCCGGACGGCGAGGTGGGCCAGGGTGTTCTCGAGGTGCTTGGGGTCGGCCTCGGCGAGCTGGTCGGCGGTCTGGGCGAGCAGCGAGCCCTCCCGGGCGCGGCGGGTGGCGAACTCGCGGCCTCGGTGCACCTGTTCGGTGACGTTGGCGAGGTGGAAGTAGGTGGAGAAGGCCCGGACCAGCTTGGCGGCGGTGTCCAGGTCGATGTCGGAGAGGAGTTCGGCGGTGGCCTCGCCGTCGGTGCGGCTGAGCAGGCGGACCTGTTCGACCAGGCCCAGCAGCTGGGGGCCTTCCTGGCGGACCAGCGTCTCGCCGAGCAGGTCGCCGAGGCGGCGGATGTCCGCACGCAGGGCCGCGTTGTCGGCAACTGGGCCGGTGGCGTGGACATTGGGGCTGTCCGCCGGGGTGGGGACCGGAGCGGTCACGGCTGGCTCCCTGTGGTGGTGGGGTTCGGCAACGGCTCATCGTCACAGGTCCGCCCGCGTGTGGCGGGTGTGACGCGTGCGGACCGCGCTGTCCGACGCGACCAGCATAGGTGTCGGGGCGGTCGCTGTCCGCGAGGTGGCCGGATGGCGGACAGTGACGCCGCAGGCCGCATGTGGTCTGGACCACTTGGGGGTCCGGGGAGGTGCCGGGGGCAATCCCGGTGGGGAGGGGAGGGGGTTGCCGCTTAGGCTGTCGGCCATGAGCAAGTCGCCTGGGGAGCGCGCGCCGGTCCGGTCGTTCTGGTGGTGGGAGCGGCCGCGCAGCGCCTTCCTGGACATCGGGCTGGCGGTGCTCGCCGCGCTGGAGTGCGCGCTCAGCACGATCGCCTTCCTCTCCGGCCGGGTGCACCTGGACGCCGCCGGGGTGGCCGGCACCTCGCTGCTCGGCGTGGTGGCGGGCGGTTCGCTGGTGCTGCGCCGCCGCTGGCCGGCCGTACCGGTGCTGGTGACCCTGGTGGCGATGCCGGGGATGCTCGGCGTCCTGCTGCTGGTGGTGTCGCTGTACACGCTGGCGGCGACCTGGGAGTGGCCCACCCGGCGCTGGCGGGTGGTGGCGCTGTCCGCACTGGCCTTCGCCGAGACCGTCGCCGTGATGATGGTGTCGATGCTGACGCCCGGCGACACGGCGGTGGAGCAGCCGCCGCTCTGGGGCCAGGTGCTGATCGCGGTGCTGGTCTCCGTCGGCCTGACCGTCCCGCCGGTGGTCACCGGACTGTACGTGGGCGCGCGGCGGCGGCTGATCGACTCGCTCAAGGACCGCGCGCACGGCCTGGAGACCGAACTGGACCTGCTGGCCGAGCAGGCCCAGGAGCGCGCCCGCCGGGCCCGGCTGGAGGAGCGTACCCGGATCGCCCGGGAGATGCACGACGTGGTGGCGCACCGGGTGTCCCTGATGGTGGTGCACGCCGGGGCGCTGGAGCGGATCGTCGCCAAGGACCCGGAGAAGGCCGCGCAGAGCGCCAAGCTGATGGGCGAGGTCGGGCGGCAGGCGCTGAACGAGCTGCGGGAGATCCTCGGCGTGCTGCGGATGGACGACGAGCGCCAGCCGGAGCCGGACTCGCTGGCCGGGCTGCCCCGGCTGGTCGACCAGTCCCGGGCGGCCGGCATGGCGGTGACGCTGACCGTCAGCGGCAGTCGGCAGGAGTTCACCGGCGAGGCCGAGCAGACCGCCTACCGCGTCGTCCAGGAGGGTCTGACCAACGCGCACAAGCACGCGGGCGGCGCACAGGTGTCCGTCCTGCTCGCGTACGCGCCCAACGGGGTGCGGGTGAGCGTGGTGAACGCCTGCCCGGGCGGCGGCGGGGGCGCGGCGAAGCTGCCCAGCGGCGGCAACGGGCTGGTCGGGATGCGGGAGCGGGTGATCGCGCTGGGCGGCACCTTCTCCTCCGGGCCGGAGGCGGACGGCGGGTTCCGGGTCGAGGCGGTGCTGCCGTCCCGGCTGGCGGTCCGGGCCGAACGGCTGCGGTGACGCGCCGCCAGGCCCGGCCCGGCGGTCAGGGCGCGTCGGCGGACCGCCCCGGGGCCCGCCGGGCCGCCGTCAGGATCCGTCGGCGGTGCGCAGCCGCTCCGGGGCGGTGCCCAGGACCAGGGTGGTGACGGCCTGGTCGATGCCGTGCCCGAGGAACCACTCGCCGGTGTGGTCCAGGCTGTAGACCCGGCCCTCCTCGTCGACGGCCAGCAGCGCCTGCCCGTACGCCTCCTCGCCGAGCGGGGCGAGCTGGGTGCCCAGGGCGCGGCCGAGGTCGAGCAGGGTGCGCGGCTGGTGCAGCCCGCACAGCGGGTCGATCAGGAACGGGGTGCGGGCCAGCTGGCGGCCCGGGCCGGCCAGGTCGAAGGCGAGGCCGCCGAACTCGGCCCAGGCCTCCACCGCCGCCGGGAACACCGCGTGCCGCAGACCGGACGGCCCGCCGTACCCGACCAGGGCGTCGGCCCACTCCTCGGCCTGCCGTATCTGCCAGCGGCCGGGGTGCCAGCCGGCCGCCTTGAGCTCGGCGGCGACGTCGGCGGGGAAGCGCGGGCGAACCCGCCCGGTGGGGGCGGCGGACAGGGTGGCCGGCGGGGGCGGGCTGGGCGGGTTCAGGGCGGACTCCAGGGCTCGGGGACAGGGGGCGTACGAGGGCGCGGTCAGGGCGCGGGCGGCCCGACGGCGACGCTCTGCACGGTGAAGTGCTCCAGCATCGGCGCGCAGGAACGGCACGGCGGGGCGTGGGTGCCGTGCGCCGGGTCGCCCTCCTCCCGGATGCGAACGGTCGTCATCCGGGAGCCCTTGAGCGCCTTGCGGGCCTCGTGCAGGGTCATCGGCTTGCGGGCGGCGCGCTTGGAGCGCCGGCCGTCGACCGCGGCCAGGTGCTGGGAGAGCAGGACGGCCTCCGGGCAGCGGCCGGTGAACCGCTCGCGCGCCTCGACGGGCAGCGTGTCCAGGAACTCGCCGACCAGCGGGTGCAGGACCGGCCGTCGGGCGTCCTTGTCCCCGGCCAGGGTGTGCACCTCGCCGCCCTTGAGCGACAGGGCGGCGGCGACGGCGGGCAGCAGGCTGTCGCGGTGGTGGCGCAGCACGGGCGGGCCCGCGGGCTCACCGGTGGTCATGCGTCGTCCTCCTCCTCTGTTCCCGCTGACGGAAGGACCGGTGGGACGGTCCGGGGCAAGCCTGTCAAACGACACCGACATCCGCACAACCGGGGTGCGGGGGCGGACGAACGACCGTGCGGGACCGGCCGGGCCGGCACCCGATCCTCGCCGGACCGGGGCCGGATCCGCACACCGTCGTCACGACTTGTCCGCCGATTTCCCGAAACCACCCCCGGGCCGGGGGCACGGCCGGTACCGTTCCGGCAGCGAGGCCGAAGGGGATCCGGCCGACCGTCCGCGGACGCGCGGGCGGGCCCGGACCCGGTGCCCGCGCCGGACGTTGGGGCCGCCGGGGTGGGCCCGCGCCCGCCCCGGCGGCGGAGCGAAGGGGCTCGTGGATGACGTCGGAGCAGCCCGGTCGGAACGGACCACGGCAGCGGTCGGGGGCCTGGGATGCGCAGGCCGCCAACCAGGCGCCCGGCGGGCACGTGCCCACGCCGGGCGAACCGCCCCGGCCGGCGCCGGAACGCCCGGTGGGCCTCGCCGTGGTCGGGGCCGGCTACTGGGGCCCGAAGCTGGTCCGCAACGCGCAGGACACCCCGGCGCTGCGGCTGCACTGGCTGTGCGACCTGGACGAGGCCAAGGCCCGTACCGTGCTGGGGGAGTACAGCACCGTCCGGGCGACCGGCTCCTACCGGCGGGTGCTCGACGACGAACGGGTCGGGGCCGTCGCGGTGGCCACGCCCGCGGCCGCGCACTACCGGCTGGTGCGGGCCGCGCTGGAGGCCGGCAAGCACGTGCTGGTGGAGAAGCCGATCACCACCTCGGCCGCCGAGGCCGCCGAACTGGTCGACCTGGCCGAGCGCAGCGGGCTGGTGCTGATGTGCGACCACACCTTCTGCTACACCCCGGTGGTGCGCCGGATCCGCGAGCTGGTGCACGGCGGCGAGATCGGCGACGTCCAGTTCTTCGACTCGGTGCGGATCAACCTCGGCCTGGTGCAGCCCGACGTGGACGTGCTGTGGGACCTCGCCCCGCACGACCTGTCGATCCTCGACTTCGTGCTGCCGCCCGGCGTCGAACCGGTCGGGGTGTCCGCCCAGGGCGCCGACCCGATCGGCGCCGGCCGGGCCTGCGTGGCGTACCTGACGGTCCGGCTGAGCAACGGCGCGCTGGCCCACTGCCACGTCAACTGGCTCTCCCCGACGAAGGTCCGCACCACGCTGATCGGCGGCTCCCGGCGCACCCTGGTCTGGGACGACCTCAACCCGCAGGCCCGGCTGGCCGTGCACGACCGCGGCGTCGACCTCACCCCGCCCGACCAGCTGACCGACGCGATCCGGCACCGGGCGCTGATCTCCTACCGGGTCGGCGAGATGGTCGCGCCCGCGCTGGTCGAGCAGGAGGCGCTGCGCAACGTGATGGCCGAGTTCGCCGCCGCGATCACCGAGCGCCGGGCCCCGCTCACCGACGGCCGGGCCGGGGTGCGGGTGCTCCAGCTGCTGGAGGCGGCCTCGCTCAGCCTCGAACTCGGCGGTGCCACCGTCCCGGTGGGGTCCGGGGACCGGGCGGCCACCCGGTGAGCGCCGGCATCCCGCCGGCCGACCCGATCCCGCTGGTCGACCTGGCGGCCGCGCACGCCGAGGTCGCGGCCGAGGTCCGGGCCGGCTTCGACCGGGTGCTCGCCTCCGGCGGCTACGTCAAGGGCCCCGAAGTGGACGGCTTCGAGCGGGAGTACGCCGACTTCACCGGCGCCCGGCACTGCGTGGGCGCCGGCAACGGCACCGACGCCCTCGAACTCGCCCTGCGCGCCCTCGACCTGCCGCCCGGCGGCGGCGTCGTGCTGCCCGCCAACACCTTCGTCGCCACCGCCGGGGCCGTACAGCGGGCCGGGCTGCGCCCGGTACTGGTCGACGCCGACCCGGCGCACCTGCTGATCGACCCCGAGCGGGCCGCCGGAGCGCTGCCCGGCGCGGTCGCGCTGCTGCCCGTCCACCTGAACGGCCAGCTCGCCCCGATGGGGCCGCTGCTGGAGCTGGCCGACGGCCGGCCGGTGGTGGAGGACGCGGCGCAGTCCCAGGGCGCCCGGCAGCACGGTCGCACCGGCTACGGGCGGATCGCGGCCACCAGCTTCTACCCGGGCAAGAACCTCGGCGGCTACGGCGACGCCGGGGCGGTGCTCACCGACGACGACGAACTCGCCGCCGCCGTCCGGCTGATCGGCGACCACGGCGCGCGCGAGAAGTACCGGCACGAGCGGTTCGGCTTCAACTCCCGGATGGACGCGCTGCAGGCCGTCGTGCTGCGGGCCAAGCTGCGCCGGCTGCCCGCCTGGAACGCCGCCCGCCGGGCCGCCGCCGCCCGCTACGACGCCCTGCTCGGCGGCCTCGACGGCCTGACCCTGCCGCGCACCGCGCCCGGCAACGAGCACGTCTGGCACCTGTACGCGGTGCGGATCGGCCCCGGCCGGGACCGCGACGCCGTCCTCGCCGCGCTGCGCGCCGCCGGGATCGGCGCCGGGGTGCACTACCCCGTCCCGGTCCACCTCCAGCCCGCGTTCCGTCACCTCGGCCACCGCGCGGGGGCGTTCCCGGTCGCCGAACGGGCCGCCCGCGAACTGCTCAGCCTGCCGCTGCACCCGCACCTCACCGAGGCGCAGCAGACCAGGGTCGCCGGGGTGCTGGCCGGGGCGCTCGGGCAGCGGCTCTGACGGTTCCCCTTCTCCCGGGCGGGGGCCCGGGCCCGGAGACGACCCCCTACGCTGGTGTCCAGCAAGCGCTTCGAGAATTTGCAGCAGCCAGTGGGGGCTCCCAGATGACGACAGGTCGGCCCGGCGTCGCCGCCGCACCGAACGCGGCGTACGCAGGTCAGGTGGTGCAGTTCCCGGATCCGGTCCGCGCGGAGCGACACCCCGCCGGGGTCCGGGTGGACGAGTACGGCTACCCGGACTTCGGCCCGTACGCCGCCGCCGCGGCCGAGGTCGCCGACCCGCCGGACGGCTTCGGCGTGGACGAGCTGCGGCTGACCGACTACGTGTCGGCCAACGCCGCGCTGTTCACCCAGGGCCACCCGCTCTGGGCCGACCTGGACACCGCCGTCGCCACCCCGCCCGGCTGGACCTGGCACCACGCGGTCGGCCGGGCCGCCCCCGGCTGGCGGCGGATGGAGCTCGTCCCGGTGGAGGTCAAGGCGCTGCTGCGGCACCACGCCGGCCTGGCCACCTCCGCCGCCGACCACACCCGCCGCGGCACCCGCCCGTTGCAGGAGCGCCGGCCCGTGCACTTCTCGCTGGCCAAGGACGGCGGCGACCCGATCGGCGTCCCCGAGGACCTGGTGCAGCGCGCCGAGGAGCGCCTCGGCTACCGGCTGCCCGGCGCCTACCGCACCTTCCTCAAGCTGGGCGGCGGCCGCGCCCCGGTCGGGGTGGCGCTGGACACCGAGCTCGGCATGCTGCTCGACCAGCCCTTCCTCACCCTCAGCGAGGAGTACGGCACCCAGGACGTCGTGTACGCCAACAAGTGCCTGCGCGACCACCTCACCAAGGACTACCTGGGCGTCGCCTACGCGCAGGGCGGCATCGTCGCGCTCAAGGTGCGCGGCGACCGGGCCGGCTCGGTCTGGTTCCACCTGTACGACGACGCCCGCGACACCGGCGCGCCGGAGGCCCCGGAGGACCGCTGCGCCCGGCTGCTGCTGCCCTGCGGCGAGGACTTCGACGCGTTCCTGCTGCGGCTGGCCGGCAGCCCGCCGGAGCTGGAGACGGTCGCGGAGCTGATGGTGGACGGCGGGTTCGCCCGGGCCGTCCCGGTGGACTGACGTGGCCGCGGCGGTGGAACGAGCGGGGACGACGAGGATGGGGACAGGGGTGAACCGGGCGTGGTGACGTACGCGCAGGCGCAGGAGCTCGCCGAGGAGTGGATCAACGGCGGGGTGCCGCAGCCGCGGCAGCGCGAGGTACGGGTCCGGGAGTTCGACCTGGGCTTCGTCTGCTGGGCGGTGGCCCCCGGGGACGGGACGGCGGGGCCGTCGGGGGCGGGGGGCGGGTCGGCCGGCGAGGCGCGACTGGTGATCGCCCGGGACTCCGGCGCGACCACGCTCTGGCCCGCGCTGCCCGTCAACGAGGTGGTCCGGCAGTACGAGGAGGCGTACGGGCGGCCGGTCGCGGCCAACCCGGCGGGGGCGGCGAAGCCCGCGCCAGGGCCGGTCGAGGCGACGTCCTTCCTGCTCAGCCCGCCGCAGTGGCTGCAGGAGGCGGGGGCCGCGGCGATCGCGGCGGAGGCGGAGCGGCTGGGGGGCCAGGGGGCTCCGGCTGCCGTTGCTCCGGTGGCCGAGCCGCCCGCGCCGGTCGCTGCAGCGCCCGCCGTGCCGTCCGGTCCCGCCGGTTTCGCCGTCCCGCCGCAGGCCCCGGCCCCCGTGCCGGTGCCGTCGGCCGGGGCCGAGGCGGCCACCGTCCTGATGCCCGAGGGGCTGCGGACCACCGGCTCCGACCTGCCCGACGCGCCCGCGCCGGCCGGGGCCGAGGCCGCGACCGTGCTGATGCCGCCGGAGGGTGGCTACGGCATGCCGCCGGTCCCGCCGCCCGCCGCCCAGCCGCCCGCCGTCGTCCCGCTGCCCGTGCCCTCCGCCGTCCCGCCGCCCGCGGCCGTCGAGCCGGCGCCGACGCTGCTCGCGTCGTCGGACGCCGTGCCGGGGCTGATGGGCCTGCCGGGTGCGCCGTCCGGGCCGCCCGGCGGGGTGGAGCAGACGCCGACCGTCCTGGCCCCGCCCGCCGCCGCCCCGCAGCCGGCCGCGCCGGTGGAGCACGCGCCGACCGTGCTCGCCGCGCCCGGCGGCCTGCCCGGCCTGGGCGGTCCGCCCGCTGCCCCGGCACCCGGGGCTCCCGCGGCCCCGGTCCCGGCGCCGCAAGCCGGGCTCGGCCGCAACCCGGGGTCGGCCCCGCCGCCGCCTCCTCCGGCCGCGCTGCGCGGTGGCGCGTCCGGTCCGGGCGCGCACGGCGTCGCGCTCGGCCGCAGTCCGGCCTCCGCCCCGCCGCCGCCCCCGCCCGCCGGGCTGCGGCACACCCCGGGGGCCGGCGCGCCCGCCGCGGGCCCCGGCGGCCGCGCGGCCGGTTCGACCCCGCCGCCCCCGCCTCCGGCGGGCCTGCGCGGGGCCGTCGCCCCGGCGCCCGCCCCGGTGCCGCCGGCCGCGCCCGCCTCCGGCGCGGCGTACGAGGCGACCCAGCTGGCCGAGGCGGTCGACCCGGCGCTGCTGGGCGCCGTGCCGGCCGACCCGGGCACCCCGCCGTCCGGCGGCCCCGCCGTCCCGCCGCCGCCCGGCGGTCCGGCGGCCCCCGCCGCGTCCGCGGCCGGGTACGGCTACCCGAACGCGGGCGGTGCGGCCCCGGCCGTCCCGCCGGCGTCGGTGCCCGGCGTGCCGCAGGGCGCCGCCGTCCCGCCGGGGGTGCCGGCGGTCGGCCCCGGCTACTTCGCCGCGCTGAGCTACCGGGGCCCGGACGGTTCCGAGCAGAAGCTGCTGCACCGCAGCGAGCCCGGCACCCCGCACCCCGAGTGGAAGATCCTCCAGGACCTGCGGCGGCTGAACGTGCCGCCGGAGCAGGTGCTGGAGCTCTACACCGAGCTGGAGTCGTGCGACCTGCCGGGCGGCTACTGCAACCGCATGATCGCCGCGTCCTGGCCGAACGTCCGGCTCACCCACACCGCCGCCTACGGCCGTGACCACGCGTCCCGGCAGGCCGGCATGGCCGAGCTGCTCGACCACCTGGACGAGCTGCACCAGCTGGCCTCCGGGGCCCAGCGGGTCCGCCCGTCCCGGGTGCCGCTGCCCGCGCCGGGGACGGTCCAGCCGCTGCCGCCGCTCCCGCCGCAGCAGCTCGCCCAGGAGCTCGGGGCGGCCTTCGGCCAGAACGTGTTCCGCTACGAGCAGCGCGCGGTCTCCCGTCAGGGCGTGCCCGAGCCGGTGTCGCAGGCCCTGGTGTGGGCGGGGCTGCCGCGCGACTTCGGCCCGTTCTTCTGGGCGCAGGCGCAGGAGGGTCGGCCGATCCCGACTCTCGCCGAGCTGGCCGCCGAGCGCGGTCTGCCCGCGGCCCCGGACTTCGGCGGCTACCTGGTGCTCGGCAACGACTACGGTCGCCAGCTCTGTGTCCAGTACGGCACCGCGAACGTGGTCGCCGTGGACGTCGACGGAACCGGCCAGCCGCCCCGGTTCGTCAACACGGGTGTACCGGAGTTCGTCCGCGCGATGGCCCTGCTGGGCCGGATGTGGCGGCTGCGGTACGGGCTGACCCCGGACCAGGCCGGTCGCTGGACGACCGACTTCCAGGCGCAGCTCGCCGCGATCGACCCGGCGGCCCTGCAGACGGCGGACACGTGGTGGGCCGTGCTGCTGGAGCAGTTCTGGGACGGCCTGCTGTAGCGGGTCGTCGCGGATCCTCGCAGGTGGGGAGGGGTCGTTCCGGTGTTTGGAACGACCCCTCCGGCATGCCGTCCCGGCTGTGCCTCGTTGGGGTTTCGCCCGGATCTGCGCAAAATAGGTCAAGAGGATGGGTCTTTCGTCCGGTCCTCGACGTATTCCGGTCCGCCAGGCGTCCGATTTCGGCCCTGGCCGCCGAACCGGTTCCGGATCCGTCCGTTCCGTCCGATCATGGGCTCCGCAGCCCGCGACATGAGGGGAAGAGCCCATGAGCGACGCCGTCCCCGAGTACGGCTTCACCTCTGCCCGGCGCGGTTACGCGCCCGAGCAGGTCGACCGAGCCCTCACCGCCCTCACCGCGCAGCGCGACGAGGCGTGGGAGCGGCTGAGCGTCCTCGGCGCCGGGATCCGGCAGATGGAGGCCCGGCTGGCCGACATCCGCCGGGCCGCCGAGGACGCCCCGGAGCCCGACTACGAGGTGCTCAGCGAGCAGGCCGCCGGACTGGCGGTGATGGCCCAGAACGAGGCGCGCGCCGTCCGGGAGAAGGCCGAGCGCTTCTCGGAGGACCTCCGGGACGAGGTCTACGAGGCCGGCCAGGCCCTCGGCCACGCCGCCAAGGAGTACGCCGCCACCACCCGCTCCGAGGCCGACCAGGCCGCCCGGCGCACCGACGAGCGCACCCGCGCCGAGGCCGAGGGCATCCGGGCCGAGGCCGACCGGGAGAGCCGCAGCGTCCGGGACGCCGCCACCTCCTACGCCGCCAAGGTGCGGGTGGCCGCCGCCGAGGCCGGCGAGCAGGCCGAGGCCACGCTCGCCGAACTGCGCCGCAAGGCCGACGAGACCTTCGCCCAGGCCCAGACCAAGGCCGACGCCGAGGACGCCCAGGTCTCCGCGACCGCCGAGCGGCGGGTCAAGGAGGCCGAGCAGCACCGGGAGACCGTGCTCGGCCGGATCAAGCAGCTGGAGACCGACGCCCAGGCCAAGGCCGACCAGCTGATCGAGCAGGCCCGCCGGGAGGCCGAGCGGATCAACGCGGCGAGCGAACGCGAGCAGGGCGAGTTCGACGGCCGTCTGGAGACCGTGCAGAAGCACCTGGACCACATCAAGGCCACCCTGGCCTCGCTCACCGGCGCGGCGGTCGGCGCCATCGAGCCGGAGCGGCTGGCGGCGGCGGTCGCGGGGCCGGTCGCCGACGCGGCACCGGTGGACGCGGCGCCGGTGGACTCGGAGGCGGACACCGGCGAGATCGAGGTGGCCGACCTGCGGAAGGCCGTCGCACCGGCGGCGCGGGAGAAACCGGTGGCCGGGCCGCGGATGCCGGTGGTGGGCGGGGCCGCCGCCGGGGCCGCGAGCGGTTCCGGTGCGCCCGCCGACAAGGCGCCCGCCGGGGCGGTGGCGACCGGCCCGGTCGCGCCGGCCGCGGCGCCGCCGAAGCCGGTCGGACCGCCCCGGTCGGCGGAGGCCGACAGGGACGGCGACGGCGCCGAGAAGGAGCCGCAGGAGGAGACCCGGGTCATCCCGAAGATCGTCATCGTGGACGACGGTGCCGGCTACGCCACGCCGAACACGGTGAGCTACCGGCGCCGCTGACCGCCGCGCCGGCGCCTCCGCCGGGGGCTCGCCCGTGATCAGCCCGGGTGGGCTTCGCGTCCTGGGCCCTGACCGCTCCCACCGGGCGGCCAGGGCCTGCGCGTCGCGGCCGACCAGCCGGCGCCGGCAGCCGGCCGGGACGGCGAACCGAAGAGGAGCGGTACGGCTTCGCCGCCGACCAGGGGCCCCAGGTGATGACGTACGACGTCGGCCCGTCCCGCCGGTGGTCGCCGCGCCCGTGGCGGCGGCGGTGGGCCGCAACGCGATCCGGCGGGGCGCGGCCATGAGTGAGGCCGAGACCCGTGGCGCCCTCCAGGAAAGGGCGCCACGGTTCCCGGCGCTTGGGCGGGCGCCCCCACCCAGGGTCGCCCGGCCTCGCACCTCCGACCCCCATCGGGGGTGCGACAGTGCCGCCACAGCCATCCCCCACGGTTGGGTGCGGCGGGCACATTCACCATGGTGCGCGATCTCCATGGACAGGCAGTGACAGGAGTATGTCCAGTTCGTGGCAGATCGCGGAGCCGAATCTGACCGGGGGCCGGACGGTTCGTCCACCGGCCGGTCCGGTGTTCCGTCCAGTGGTTCGTCCGCGGTCCGGTCGCGGTCCGGTCCCGGGCTCCGCCCGGGGGCCGTTCGTCGCCCCGGACGGTGGTTCGTTCCCGCCCGGCCCCGCCGGGCCGTACACCGCGTGCGCGTCCGTGCCGCGGCGTAGGCTGGAGACCCCCGGCCGCTCGGCGTGCCGGGCCGTTCGCGTTGCCCCGGCAGGCCGCTGCCGCCCGGAGGCAGCACCAGCCACGGGACGAAGAAGAGACCCTGATGAGTCTGACCGGACTGCTCGATGTCGTCGCGCGGGACTCGGCCCTCGCCGAGGCCATCGAGGCGGCGACCGCCACCGGAGCCGCGGCCGGCGGCCGCCGCCACCTGGACCTGGTCGGACCGCCCGCCGCCCGGCCGTTCGCCATCGCCGCGCTCGCCCGCGCGCTGGCCGGCCAGGCCGCCGGCGAGCGGGGCCGTCCGGTGCTCGCCGTCACCGCGACCGGCCGGGAGGCCGAGGACCTCGCGGCCTCGCTGCGCTCGCTGCTGCCGCCGGACGCGGTCGCCGAGTACCCGGCCTGGGAGACCCTGCCGCACGAGCGGTTGTCGCCCCGCTCGGACACCGTCGGGCGCCGGCTGGCCGTGCTGCGCCGGATCGTGCACCCGCGGGCGGACGACCCGGCGGCCGGCCCGGTGCAGGTGGTCGTCGCGCCGGTCCGCTCCGTGCTCCAGCCGCAGGTCAAGGGGCTGGCCGAGCTGGAGCCGGTGGCCGTCCGGCGCGGCGAGTCGCACGACCTGGAGGAGGTCGCCCGACGGCTCTCCGCCGCCGCCTACGCGCGTGTCGAACTGGTCGAGAAGCGCGGCGAGTTCGCCGTCCGCGGCGGCATCCTGGACGTCTTCCCGCCGACCGAGGAGCACCCGCTGCGGGTGGAGTTCTGGGGCGACGACGTCGAGGAGATCCGCTACTTCAAGGTCGCCGACCAGCGCTCGCTGGAGATCGCCGAGCACGGCCTGTGGGCGCCGCCCTGCCGCGAGCTGCTGCTCACCGACGAGGTGCGGGCGCGGGCTGCCGAGCTGGCCGCCGAGCACCCCGGGCTGGCCGAGATCCTGGACAAGATCGCCGAGGGCATCGCGGTCGAGGGCATGGAGTCGCTGGCGCCCGTCCTGGTGGACGACATGGAACTGCTGATGGACGTGCTGCCGCTCGGCTCGGTCGCCGTGGTCTGCGACCCCGAGCGGGTCCGGACCCGGGCCGCCGACCTGGTGGCGACCAGCCAGGAGTTCCTGCACGCCTCCTGGGTGGCGGCCGCGGCCGGCGGGGACCGGCCGATCGACCTGGAGACCATCGACGTCTCCGCCGCCTCGCTGCGCTCGCTCGCCGAGGTGCGCGAGCACGCCGCCGAGATCGGCCTGCCCTGGTGGTCGGTCAGCCCGTTCGCGACCAGCGAGTCCACCGTGAACGAGGTCCTGGAGTTCGACGCCAACACGCTCACCCTCGGCATGCACGCCGTCGAGGCCTACCGGGGCGACACCGCCCGGGCGATCGCCGACGCCAAGGAGCGGCTGGCCGCCGACTGGCGCGTCGTGATGGTGACGGAGGGCCACGGGCCCGCCTCCCGGCTCGCCGAGGTGCTCGGCAACGAGGGCATCCCGGCCCGGCTGGTCGCCGACCTCGCCGAGGCGCCCACCCGGGACGTCGTCTACGTCTCCTGCGGCTCGATCGAGCACGGCTTCGTCGACGAGGCCCTGAAGCTGACGGTCATCACCGAGACCGACCTGTCCGGCCAGAAGTCCTCCACCAAGGACATGCGCCGGATGCCGTCCCGGCGCCGCAACGCGATCGACCCGTTGGCCCTGGCCGCCGGCGACTACGTCGTTCACGAGGCGCACGGCGTCGGCCGGTACGTCGAGATGGTGCAGCGCACCGTCCAGGGCGCCACCCGCGAGTACCTGGTGCTGGAGTACGCCCCGGCCAAGCGCGGCCACCCCGGCGACCGGCTGTTCGTGCCGACCGACCAGCTCGACCAGGTCACCAAGTACGTCGGCGGCGAGGCCCCGACGCTGCACCGGCTCGGCGGCGCGGACTGGGCGAAGACCAAGCAGCGGGCCAAGAAGGCGGTCAAGGAGATCGCCGCCGACCTGATCAAGCTGTACTCGGCGCGGATGGCCGCCCCCGGCCACACCTTCGGCCCGGACACCCCCTGGCAGCGCGAGCTGGAGGACGCCTTCCCGTACGCGGAGACGCCGGACCAGCTGACCACCATCGCCGAGGTCAAGTCCGACATGGAGAAGTCCGTCCCGATGGACCGGCTGATCTGCGGCGACGTCGGCTACGGCAAGACCGAGATCGCGGTGCGCGCCGCGTTCAAGGCGGTGCAGGACGGCAAGCAGGTGGCGGTGCTGGTGCCGACCACGCTGCTGGTGCAGCAGCACTTCTCCACCTTCGCCGAGCGGTACGCCAACTTCCCGGTGTCGGTGAAGGCGCTCTCCCGGTTCCAGAGCGACAGCGAGGCCAAGGCCGTGCTGGAGGGCCTGTTCGAGGGCTCGGTGGACGTCGTCATCGGCACCCACCGGCTGTTCTCCTCCGAGACCAGGTTCAAGGACCTCGGCCTGGTCATCGTCGACGAGGAGCAGCGCTTCGGCGTCGAGCACAAGGAGCAGCTGAAGAAGCTGCGCGCCAACGTCGACGTGCTCACCATGTCCGCGACGCCGATCCCGCGCACCCTGGAGATGGCCGTCACCGGCATCCGCGAGATGTCCACCATCACCACCCCGCCGGAGGAGCGGCACCCGGTGCTGACCTTCGTCGGCCCCTACGACGAGAAGCAGATCTCGGCCGCGATCCGGCGTGAACTCCTGCGCGAGGGCCAGGTGTTCTACATCCACAACCGGGTGGAGTCGATCGACAAGGCGGCCGCCCGGCTCAAGGACCTCGTCCCCGAGGCGCGGATCGCCACCGCGCACGGGCAGATGGGGGAGAACCAGCTGGAGAAGGTCGTCGTCGACTTCTGGGAGAAGGAGTTCGACGTCCTGGTGTCGACCACGATCGTGGAGTCCGGCATCGACATCTCCAACGCCAACACCCTGATCGTCGAGCGCGGGGACACCTTCGGCCTCTCCCAGCTGCACCAGCTGCGCGGCCGGGTCGGCCGGGGCCGCGAGCGCGGCTACGCGTACATGCTGTACCCGCCGGAGAAGCCGCTCACCGAGACCGCGCACGAGCGCCTGGCCACCATCGCCCAGCACACCGAGATGGGCGCCGGCATGTACGTGGCGATGAAGGACCTGGAGATCCGCGGCGCCGGCAACCTGCTCGGCGGCGAGCAGTCCGGGCACATCGCGGGCGTCGGCTTCGACCTCTACATGCGGATGGTCGGCGAGGCGGTGGCCGAGTTCCGCGAGTCGCTGGCGAACGGCGGCGAGCCGGAGGAGGAGCCGCTGGAGGTGAAGATCGAGCTGCCGGTCGACGCGCACGTGCCGCACGACTACGCGCCCGGCGAGCGGCTGCGGCTGCAGGCGTACCGCTCGATCGCGGCGGTCAACTCGGAGGCGGACATCCAGCAGGTCCGGGACGAGCTCGTCGACCGCTACGGCAAGCTGCCCGAGCCGGTGGAGAACCTGTTGCTGGTCGCGGCGCTGCGGCTGTACGCCCGGCGGTGCGGCATCGCGGACATCACCCTCCAGGGGGCCAACGTCCGGTTCGGGCCGGTGGAGCTGCGGGAGTCCCAGCAGCTGCGGCTGAACCGGCTCTACCCGCGCAGCCAGGTCAAGGCGGCCGCCCAGCAGCTGCTGGTGCCGCGGCCGAGCACCGGGCGGATCGGCGGCAAGCCGCTGGTCGGGCGGGAACTGCTGGGCTGGTGCAGCGAGTTCCTGTCGGCGATGTTCGACGACCTGGCGGGGTCGAAGAAGTAGGACCCCGGCGGGAGGGGCGGGTCCCGTCGGGCCCGTCCCCGCCCCGGGCGGGCGGCGGGTAGGTTCGGGGTGTGACGACGAATGTTCCGGACGCGAAGCTGATCCTGTTGACGACCACCCACCGGGTGGCCCCCGGGTTGCTGGCGTGGCCGGCGTGGGAGGCGCTGCGGTCGGCGGGGCGGGTGCTGGCGGGGGACGCGGGGCATCCGCAGGTGGCGGCGGTGCGGCAGGCCGGGGTGGAGGTCGAGGTCGTGGCGGCGGGATCGGCACCGGCGCTGGCGCGGCTGCTGACCGGACAGCCGGGCGGGGCTGGGCCGACGGTGTGGCTGGGCAGCCCGGACGGGGATCCGGGGCTGACGGACGCGCTGGCGCGGCTGGCGGTGGAGCACGCCGGTGAGGTGCCGGAGATCGAGGTGCTGCCGGGGTCGTACGACCTGCCGGGGGCGCGGCTGCTGGACCTGGTGTCGGTGATGGACCGGCTGCGCTCGCCGGGCGGTTGCCCGTGGGACGCCGAGCAGACGCACGAGAGCCTGGTGAAGTACCTGGTCGAGGAGGCGTACGAGCTGGTCGAGGCGATCGAGGAGGGGGACCGGGAGACGCTGCGCGAGGAGTTGGGCGACGTGCTGCTCCAGGTGTTCTTCCACTCCCGGATCGCCGAGGAGCACCCGGCGGAGGCGTTCTCGATCGACGACGTGGCCGGTGACATCGTCGAGAAGCTGATGTACCGGCACCCGCACGTGTTCGGGGACGTCGAGGCGGAGGGCGCCGCCGAGGTGGAGGCGAACTGGGAGCAGCTGAAGGCGGCCGAGAAGGCGGACCGGGAGTCGGTGCTGGACGGCGTGCCGGCCGGGCTGCCGTCGCTGGCGTACGCGGCGAAGCTGGTGTCGCGGGTGCGCCGGGCGGGCTTCGCGGGCGTGCCGGACGAGCCGTACGCGCTGCCGGCGGAGCTGACGGCGCAGTCGGCGGGGCGGCTGCTGCTGGCGGTGGCGCAGCGGGCGCACGACGCCGGGGTGGACGTGGACGCGGCGCTGCGCTCGGCCGCGCGCGGTTACCGGGACGCGGTGCGCGCGGCCGAGGGCCTCGGGCCGGTCGGCGAGTAGCGGGCCCGGGCAGGGCCTCAGGCGGCCGTGGCGGTGTTCTCGATCGGCCGCCGCTGCCGGGGGACGACTTCGCCGATGGCCTCGCCGACGAGGGCGAGGAGTTCGGCGAGGCGTTCGAGGTCGAGGCGGGCGGGCAGTTCGGCGAGCGAGACGATCCGCTCGCCGTCGGGGCCGGCGACGCAGAACAGGTCGATGGGGCCGAGGTGCTTCTCGGCGGTGTCGACGAGGGCGGCGACGTCGCTGGGGCGGCGGATGTCGCCGCCGACGCCGACGACGGGGCAGCCCGGCCGGTCGAGTTCGGTGGCGAGGTCCTCGGCGACGCCCGCACGCTGGTCGGCGATCAGCACTCCGGCGGCGCCGGCGGCGGCGAACCGGCGGGCGAGCTCGGCTCCCGATCCGCCGTCGAGTACCGCGATGACGACGACTGCCCCGCTGACCCGCATGGTCTGCTCCTCCCTGTGGGCGACACCGCACCGGCGCCCACGATTTCTGCGGAGGATCGTAGGCAGGTCCTGACCCTCCGCAACAGGGATTACCCCTCAGGTGACCAGGGTCACGCCCGCCACCCGGCCAAGAGCTGTCCAAGAGCTGTCCACGGACCGTCCACGGGGCGTCCACGGAGCGTTGGCGGGCCGTCCGCCGGGTGTCGACGATCCGGCCCCGCCGGTCGCGTCCGCCGGAGGCGGTGCGGCCCCGACCCACCGGATACGGTCGACGCATGCCAGTGCAGCCCGATCCCGCCGCCCCGCAGCTCTTCACCTGGGAGTTCGCCACCGATCCGTACCCCGCCTACGCCTGGTTGCGCGAGCACGCCCCGGTGCACCGCACGACGCTGCCGAGCGGGGTGGAGGCCTGGCTGGTGACCCGCTACGCGGACGCGCGGCAGGCGCTGGCGGACGGCCGGCTGTCGAAGAACCCGGCGCACCACAGCGAGCAGGCGCACCGCACCGGGCGGGTGGGAATTCCGGGGGAGCGCCAGGCGGACTTGATGACGCATCTGCTGAACATCGACCCGCCGGACCACACCCGGCTGCGCCGGCTGGTGTCGAAGGCGTTCACGCCGCGCCGGGTGGCGGAGTTCGAGCCGCGGGTGCAGCAGCTCACGGACCGGCTGATCGACGGCTTCGCGCAGCGCGGTTCGGCGGACCTGATCCACGAGTTCGCGTTCCCGCTCCCCATCTACGCGATCTGCGACCTGCTGGGCGTGCCGGCCGAGGACCAGGACGACTTCCGGGACTGGGCCGGGATGATGATCCGGCACGGCGGCGGCCAACGCGGAGGCGTGGGGCGGGCGGTGAAGCGGATGCGGGCGTACCTGCTGGAGCTGATCCACCGCAAGCGGGCGGATCCGGGTGATGACTTGATCTCGGGCCTGATCCGGGCGAGCGACCACGGCGAGCACCTGAACGAGAACGAGGCCGCCGCGATGGCGTTCATCCTCCTGTTCGCGGGGTTCGAGACGACCGTCAACCTGATCGGCAACGGCACGTACGCGCTGCTGCGCAACCCGGAGCAGCGCAGGCTGCTGCAGGAGTCGGTGGTGCGCGGCGAGACGGCGCTGCTGGAGACCGGGATCGAGGAACTCCTGCGCTACGACGGGCCGGTGGAGATGGCGACGTGGCGTTTCGCGACGCGGCCGCTGTCGATCGGCGGGGTGGACATCCCGGTGGGTGATCCGGTGCTGGTGGTGCTGGCCGCGGCGGATCGCGATCCGGCCAGGTTCGCGGACGAGAACACCCTGGACCTGGCCCGCACGGACAATCCGCACCTGGGTTTCGGCCACGGGATCCACTACTGCATCGGCGCCCCGCTGGCCCGCCTGGAGGGGCGGAGCGCACTGGCCACGCTGCTTTCCCGGCTGCCGGACCTGCGGCTCGCGGAAAACCCGGAGAACCTGCGCTGGAGGGGCGGCCTGATCATGCGTGGCCTGCGGGAACTCCCGGTCGAATTCACTCCGGAGACCCGCTCTCCGCACGCGCCGCCGGTCACGCCGACCGACGCCCCGACACGCTGACGGCATGTCTCCGGAGGCCCGTGGAGCCAGGTCTGAACCCGCATTAATCCGGACATACCGCCGCCGTTGGTAGGCGATTGACCACGCGCCGTAATTTGTGTGTGATGTCGGTGATATGAGCTTGTTATTGGTCTGATGATCTGTCTACTCTCCCTGGAGTTCGCAGCTGCGGACCTCGTGCGCGGAACGCCGAATCCTGCCCGCCGCGTCACGGGAAACCGACCAGACCCTGGGCAGGGGCGGGGGAACCAGGTTTGTTGCCGTTCCCCGACGGCTTGGGGTGAAGCCGCCCGAGCGGAATCGTTTCCGCTTTCGGCGGCCGGGCCACCTCCCGGTCCGAACCCGACAGCTCACCTCGCAGGCGTGCGGAGAGGGACCTCTTCATGCTGTTCGTTGGAACCGGCCGCCACCGCCGTCGCACCCAGACCGAGAAGGCCATCGCCGTCGCCGGTGTGGCCGGCGTCGGACTCGCGATGCCGCTCCTCACCGCCACCGGCGCCTCCGCCGCCCCGGCCTCCACCTGGGACGCCGTCGCCCAGTGCGAGAGCGGCGGCAACTGGAGCATCAACACCGGCAACGGCTTCTCCGGCGGCCTGCAGTTCACGCCCAGCACCTGGAAGGCGTACGGCGGCACCTCCTACGCCCCGCAGGCCAACCAGGCCAGCAAGGCGCAGCAGATCTCGGTCGCCGAGAAGGTGCTGGCCTCGCAGGGCCCGGGCGCCTGGCCGGTCTGCTCCCAGAAGGCGGGCCTGAGCAAGGGCGGCGCCCCGGCCTCCGTGGACACCTCCACGGACGCCAAGCCCGCCAAGCAGTCCGCCGCCAAGCCGACCCAGCAGGCGCAGGCCCCGAAGCCCGCCCAGCAGCCGGTCAAGCAGGCCGCCCCGAAGCCGGCCGCCCAGCAGCCCGTCCAGCAGGCCCCGCAGCAGACGCAGCCGCAGACCCAGGGCTTCTCCGGCAAGGCCGGCTGGGACGCCGACGCGAAGGTGTACTGGTACCAGAACAACGGCGCCTGGTACTGGACCAGCCACCAGAGCGTCTACCAGCAGTACGCGGGCCAGCCCGCCGCCCAGCCGCAGTACGCGCCCCGCGCCGCGCAGCCCGCGCAGTCCGCCCCGGCCGCGCAGCCCGCCGCCGCGCAGGGCGGTCACGACTACACCGTCCGGGCCGGCGACACGCTGTCGACGATCGCCGCCGCCCAGGGCGTGTCCGGCGGCTGGCAGTCGGTGTACGACGGCAACCGCGGCACCGTCGGCGGCAACCCCAACCTGATCATGCCCGGCCAGGTGCTGCACCTCGGCTGAGCGGCCCGGGCCCTGAACGGCCCGCGCCCTGCGGGCGAAGGGGGACGGGACCCGTCCCCCTTCGCCCGCATTCCCCCGTATTCGCCCGCTTCGATCGGGCAAGCAGGTGAACTACCGGTGGGTAGCCGGGCCACACGCTGAGACGGGACCGAGGCCAGCGCGGCCCCGGGGGCCGGGGCGGTTAGGCTCTGGTCGTAACGACTCCGCAATCGTCCCGCCGGCAGCACCCAACGTCAGCCGGACCCTGCTTCCGCAAGGAGATGCCTCGTGCCGTCCATCGATGTCGTCGTAGCCCGTGAGATCCTCGACTCGCGTGGCAACCCCACGGTCGAGGTCGAGGTCGGCCTCGACGACGGCAGCACCGGCCGTGCCGCTGTCCCGTCGGGTGCCTCCACCGGCGCCTTCGAGGCGCTCGAGCTGCGCGACGGTGACAAGAACCGCTACTTCGGCAAGGGCGTGGAGAAGGCCGTCCTGGCCGTCATCGAGCAGATCGGCCCGGAGCTGGTCGGCTACGACGCCACCGAGCAGCGCCTGATCGACCAGGCCATGCTCGACCTGGACGCCACCCCGGACAAGTCCTCGCTCGGCGCCAACGCGATCCTGGGCGTCTCGCTGGCCGTGGCGCACGCCGCCTCCGAGGCCAGCGACCTGCCGCTGTTCCGCTACCTGGGCGGCCCGAACGCGCACGTGCTGCCCGTTCCGATGATGAACATCCTCAACGGCGGTTCGCACGCGGACTCCAACGTCGACATCCAGGAGTTCATGATCGCCCCGATCGGCGCGGAGTCCTTCTCCGAGGCCGTCCGCTGGGGCGTCGAGGTCTACCACACCCTCAAGGGCGTGCTGAAGGAGCGCGGCCTGTCCACCGGCCTCGGCGACGAGGGCGGCTTCGCGCCGAACCTGGACAGCAACCGCGAGGCCCTGGACCTCATCACCGAGGCCATCCAGAAGGCCGGCTACGTGCCCGGCCGTGACATCGCGCTCGCCCTGGACGTCGCCGCGTCCGAGTTCTACGAGGACGGCGCCTACCAGTTCGAGGGCAAGGCCATCTCCGCCGCCGAGCTCATCGAGTACTACGCCGAGCTGGTCGACGCCTACCCGCTGGTCTCCATCGAGGACCCGCTGGACGAGTCGGACTGGGACGGCTGGAAGGCCATGACCGTCAAGCTGGGCGACAAGGTCCAGCTGGTCGGCGACGACCTGTTCGTCACCAACCCGGCCCGCCTGGCCAGGGGAATCGAGACCGGCACCGCCAACGCGCTGCTGGTGAAGGTGAACCAGATCGGCTCGCTGACCGAGACCCTGGACGCCGTCGAGCTGGCCCAGCGCAACGGCTACCGCTGCATGATGTCGCACCGCTCCGGCGAGACCGAGGACGTCACCATCGCCGACCTGGCCGTCGCCACCAACTGCGGCCAGATCAAGACCGGTGCCCCGGCCCGCTCCGAGCGCGTCGCCAAGTACAACCAGCTGCTGCGCATCGAGGAGATCCTCGACGACGCCGCCGAGTACGCCGGCCGCGGCGCCTTCCCGCGCTTCCGCTCTGCGGAATAGCAAGCACAGCCGCTCCGCGGAGCAGCAGGCTCAGCCGCTCCTCGGAGCGGCGAGCACGGTCGCTCCGCCGACCGGTGAGCACGCCTGACCGGTGCCCCGCCGTTCACCCCGTAGGGTGGACGGCGGGGCACCGTCGCGACCAGGAGGGGAACGGGAGATGGCAGGCTGGAGGATCCCGGGCTTGGCGGCCCGGCCTCGCTTCACGAGCCGGGCGACCGTCCTCGTCCTGGTGCTCTGCTCGCTGGTGGCGATCCTCGCCTACCCGACGCGGCAGTTCATCTCCCAGCGCGCCGAGATCTCCGCCCAGCAGGCGAAGGCCGACCGCTCCCGCCAGCAGGTCGAGCAGCTGCGCCGGGAGAAGGCCCGCTGGCAGGACCCCGAGTACGTCAAGGCGCAGGCCCGTGCCCGGCTGCACTACGCGATGCCGGGGGAGACCCCGTACATCGCGGTGGATCCGGCCGGTCCGGCCGCCGCCCGGCCCTCGGCGTCCGCCGGCGGTTCCGCCACCGCCGCCGGCCCGGCCGCCTCCGACGGCGCGCCAGGCGGCTCGGCGCGGGCCGCCAAGCCCTGGTACGCCAGCATCTGGGACTCGGTCGACGCCGCCGACACCACCGACGCCGCCGCCCCGGCCCCCGCCTCCCCCCGTCCGCTCCCACCGTCCCCCGCTGGAGACACCTCCCCCCATGACCACTGAGAACCACCCCGCCGTCTCCGACGCCGACGTCGCCGCCATCGCCGCCCAGCTCGGCCGGGTGCCGCGCGGCCTGCGCGGCGTGGCGCACCGCTGCCCCTGCGGCAACCCGGACGTCGTGGAGACGGCCCCCCGACTGCCGGACGGCACGCCGTTCCCGACGCTGTACTACCTGACCTGCCCCAAGGCCGCCTCGCTGATCGGCACCCTGGAGGCGGACGGCGTGATGAAGGAGCAGACCGCCAGGCTCGCCGAGGACCCGGAGCTGGCCGCCGCCTACCAGAAGGCGCACGAGGACTACATCGCCCGGCGCGATGCCATCGAGGTGCTGGAGGGCTTCCCGAGCGCCGGTGGCATGCCGGACCGGGTGAAGTGCCTGCACGTGCTGGTCGGCCACTCGCTGGCGGCCGGCGAGGGCGTCAACCCGCTCGGCGACGAGGCGATCGGCCTGCTGGAGGACTGGTGGGCCAAGGGCCCCTGCGTCTCCCCGGCCGAGGTCGAGGCCGCCGGTGAGCGGGTCGCCCGCAACCGGGCCAAGGACCAGGACCACCAGGCCGTGATCGAGGCCAAGCAGCAGAAGGCCGCCGAGCGCGCCGCGAAGAAGCGGGCCGCCGAGGAGTCCGACGCCGGGGAGTCCGCGTGAGCATGACCCGGGTGGCCGCGATCGACTGCGGCACCAACTCGATCCGGCTGCTGGTCGCCGACCTGGACCCGGCCACCGGGGAGATCACCGACCTCGACCGCCGCATGATCATCAATCGGCTGGGCCAGGGCGTGGACCAGACCGGCCGGCTGCACCCGGACGCGCTGGCCCGCACCTTCGCGGCCTGCCGCGAGTACCGGGAGGTCATCGCCGGGTTCGGGGTCGGCCCGGAGCGCACCCGCTTCGTCGCCACCAGCGCCTCGCGGGACGCCGAGAACAGCGACGAGTACGTCGAGGGCGTGCGCGCGATCCTGGGCGTCGAGCCCGAGGTGGTGAGCGGCGAGGAGGAGGCGCACCTGTCCTTCGTGGGCGCCACCAAGGAGCTGACCGGCGGCCAGTTCCCGGCGCCGTACCTGGTGTTCGACCTCGGCGGAGGCTCGACCGAGTTCGTGCTGGGCGGTGCGGACGTGCAGGCGGCGCGCTCGGTGGACATCGGCTGCGTCCGGCTCACCGAGCGGCACTTCGGCGGCGCCGAGCTGCCCTCGCCGGAGCAGATCGAGACGGCCCGGGCGCACGTGCGGGCCGAGCTGGACAAGGCCGAGGAGGTCGTCCCGCTGCGCGGCGCGGCCACCCTGGTGGGCCTGGCCGGGACGGTCACCACGGTGTCCGCGATCGCCCAGGACCTGCCGGCCTACGATTCGGCGGCGATCCACCACTCGCGGATCGGCCGGGAGCGGGTCGCCGGGATCGCCCGCGAGCTGCTGGGTGCCACCCACGCCGAGCGCGCGGCCATCCCGTCGATGCACCCGGGCCGGGTGGACGTGATCGCGGCCGGCGCGCTGGAGCTGCTGGAGATCATGGAGCGGACGGGCGCGGCCGAGGTGGTCGTGAGCGAGCACGACATCCTGGACGGCATCGCCTGGAGTATGGCCTCCTGACCTCCTGCGAGCCTTACCCGACCGGCCCCGGCACCCCTTTCGGGGGTCCGGGGCCGGGGCGCGCCCGGACCGGTGCGGGAAAGTTCGTGAATTTCTTCACATGGCGATCCAGTCATTCGTCGCAGCCGCTCGCCCGCTACGTCCGAAATGTGGGACCGAAGGTCTGCTCGCCGTGACGACCCCTGGATCGCAGGTCAAGCCTCGGTTGAGGTTTGAAAATCGAAATCACGAGCGGGAACCCGGGCACCGTACGGATCGTTGCTGCTCAGCAGGGTGGTATTCCGGCGTGCGCTCACGAGGGGGCGCCCGAGGCCGTGAGCCGGCGCGCCGGGCCCGGATTTGCGGCCGCGCAGTGTAGCACGGGGTGTCCAGAAGCTTGTGACCGGGCTCACGAAGGCTGCTCCGGACGGTGCTGGATACTTTCGGATATGAGCACCACGGAGCGTCCTCGCATCCTCATTGTCGGCGGTGGTTACGTCGGCCTGTATGCCGCGATGCGCATCCTCAAGAAGATGCGTTACGGCGAAGCGACCGTCACGGTCGTGGACCCGCGGTCGTACATGACGTACCTGCCCTTCCTCCCCGAGGCGGCCGGCGGCAACGTCGCGCCCCGCAACCTCGTCGCGCCGCTGCGCAGCGCCCTCAAGAAGGCGGAGGTGCTCACCGGTGCGGTCACCGGTGTGGACCACGCCCGCAAGGTCGCCACCATCCAGCCCGCGGCCGGCGACAGCTACGAGCTGCCCTTCGAGTACCTGGTCGTCGCGACCGGCTCGGTCTCCCGCACCTTCCCGATCCCGGGTCTGGCGGAGCACGGCATCGGCATGAAGACGGTGGAGGAGGCCATCAGCCTCCGCAACCACGTCATGGCCCAGCTCGACAAGGCCGAGTCCACCGCCGACGAGGAGGTCCGCCGCAAGGCCCTGACCTTCGTCGTCATCGGCGGCGGCTTCGCCGGTGTCGAGACGATCGCCGAGGTCGAGGACATGGCGCGCGACGCCGCCAAGATCTACAAGACCGTCAGCCGTGACGACATGCGCTTCGTCCTGGTGGAGGCGGCCAACCGCATCCTCCCGGAGATGGGCCCGGACCTCGGTCTGTGGACCAAGGAGAAGCTCGAGGAGCGGAAGATCGAGGTCTACATCGAGACCTCGATGGACTCCTGCGTCGACCAGCACGTGGTGCTGAAGAACGGCCTGGAGATGGACGCCTCCACCATCGTGTGGACGGCCGGCGTGAAGCCGAACCCGGTGCTGGCCAACTTCGGCCTGCCGCTGGGCCCGCGCGGCCACGTCGACACCGCGCCGACCCTCCAGGTCCAGGGCTTCGACTACGTCTGGTCCGCCGGCGACAACGCCCAGGTCCCGGACCTCGCCTCCGGCGAGGGCGCCTGGTGCCCGCCGAACGCGCAGCACGCCGTGCGCCAGGCCGCCGTCCTCGGTGACAACGTCATCTCGGGCATGCGGGGCTTCCCGCAGAAGAACTACGAGCACAAGAACCTCGGTGCGGTCGCCGGCCTGGGCCTGCACAAGGGCGTCGCGATCCTCTTCGGCAAGGTCAAGCTGAAGGGCCGTCTGGCCTGGTGGTTCCACCGCGCGTACCACGGCGCCATGGTCCCGACCATGAACCGCAAGGTCCGGGTCTTCACCGACTGGACGCTGGCCATGTTCCTGAAGCGCGAGATGGTCGGCCTCTCCCAGATGGAGCAGCCGCGCCTGCCGATCCAGGAGGTCACGGCGCCCACGAAGCCCGTGGAGGCCGCCAAGCCGGCCGCCGAGAAGGAACTCGCCAGCAAGTAAGCGACTGAGACCCCGGTGTGGGAGCACCGGGGTATGAGTCGGAGGCCCTCCGCCCGGCAGTGTCGCCGGACCACGACCTCCGTGGTGCTCAGCCGGCCGTGCGACCGGGCGGAGTACAGAAGTAGAAGGGCCCCTGCCGAAACCCTCCGGCAGGGGCCCTTTCTCGTCGTCCGCCCGCTGGGCGGGCCCGTGAGGGGCGGTCAGTCGGTCTTGATGCTCGCCAGGATGTCCAGCTTGGACGCCCGGCGGGCGGGCCAGATCGCGGCCACCAGGCCGACCACCCCGGCCAGGGCCAGGAACAGCGCCAGCTCGCCGAACGGCAGGACGGTGGTCAGGCCGCTCAGGCTGGACTTCAGGGTGCCGTTGATCGCCCAGGCGATGAAGCAGCCGAGCAGCAGGCCGATGCCGGCGCCGAACAACGAGATCACCACGGACTCCAGGCGGACCATCCGCTTGATGCCCCGGCGGTCCAGGCCGATCGCCCGCAGCATCCCGATCTCGCGCTTGCGCTCGAAGACCGACATCGCCAGCGTGTTGATCACGCCCAGGATCGCGACCAGCACGGACATCGCCAGCAGGCCGTACATCAGGTTCAGCGCGAAGGTGATGGTCTGGCTGAAGTCGTCGCGGACGTCCTGCTTGGACTTGACGTCGATCACCGGGTTGGCGCCGGTGGCGTCCTTGAGGGACTGCTTGAGCGCGGTGGTGGCGCCGTCCTTGCCCTTGACCAGGACGTCGGTGATGTAGGGCTTCGGCTCGTGCTTGGCGACCTCGCTGTTGGCCAGCAGGACCGGGCCGAGCATGCCGCCCTTCTCGTACACGCCGCCGACGGTGAGCTGACCGGTGGACTGGTCCGGGTAGGAGACCGCCACCGTCGAGCCGGCGGTGAGGTGGAGCTTGGTGGCGAGGTCCTGGTCCACCAGGACCTTGCCCTGGCCGAGCGCGGCGGTGGCGCCGCTGGTCAGCTTGACCTCGGCGAGCTGGTCGAAGGAGCCGGCGTCCATGCCGGTGATCGTCACGCCGGTGCCGTCGAACTTCCAGCTGGCGGTCGTCACCGCGGAGGAGGCTGCCACCCCGGGGGCCTTGGCGATCTGCCCGGGCACCTGCTCGGACAGGCTCATGTGGTTGGCGCCCGAGACCATGTAGTCGGACTTCATCGAGCTGGTGACGGCCTTGTCGATCGCGCCGCCGACCGAGGCACCGATCACGGTGAGGCCGCTGACCAGGGTCAGGCCGATGGTGAGCGCGGCGGCGGTGGACGCGGTGCGGCGCGGGTTGCGGACCGCGTTCTGCTGGGCGAGCTTGCCCGGGGTGCCGCCGAGCCCGCGCAGCAGCGGGCCGATCAGCGCGACCACCGGGCGGGAGAGCAGCGGCAGCAGGACGAACACGCCGATCAGGGCGAGCAGGGCGCCGAGGCCGACCGGCAGGCGGCCGCTGTCGTTGCCGGTGGAGGCGCCGAAGCCGATCAGCGCGAGGCCGCCGGCGGTGAGCGCCGAGCCGATCGCGTTGCGGACCAGCAGGCTCTTCTGGCTGGCCGGCTGGTCACCGCTGCTCATCGCCGCCACCGGGGCGATCCGGGCGGCGCGCACGGCCGGCAGCAGGGCGGACAGCACCGTCACCAGGACGCCGACGGCCAGGGTCACCGCGATGGTGAGCGGCTTGATGACCAGCGTGCCGTGCGGCATGTTCTCGTTCAGCCGGCCCATCAGGGACTGCATGCCGGCGCCGATCCCGATGCCGGCGAGCAGCCCGGCCAGCGCCGCGACGGTGCCGATCGCCAGGGCCTCGACCAGCACCGAGCGGGTGACCTGCTTGCGGCTGGCGCCGATCGCCCGCAGCAGCGCGAGTTCCTTGGTGCGCTGGGCGACCAGCATGGTGAAGGTGTTGGCGATGATGAAGATGCCGACGAAGAGCGAGATCCCGGCGAAGACCAGCAGCATGGTGCGCATGCTGTCGGTGGCCTTGGTGATCATCTCCTGCTCGTCGGCCTTGAGCTTGGCGCCCGTCTCGACGTCGAAGTGCTGGTCGGACGGCACCTTGGGCTGGACCTGGGCGAGCAGCGCGTCCTCGCTGGTGCCGGGCTTGGCGGTGAGCACGATGCTGCTGAAGTGGCCGGGCTCCAGCAGCAGCTGCTGGGCGGTGGCGCGGTCGAACAGGGTGAGGGTGCCGCCGCTGTTCACCACCGGGTCGTCGGTGGTGAAGACGCCGGTGAGCTTCGCCTCGATCACCGGGCCGTTGATGGCGATCCGGACGGTGTCGCCGATCCTGTAGCCGGCCTTGTCGGCGGTCTTGCGGTCGAGGGCGATCTCCTTGCCGTTCTTCGGGCCCTGGCCCTCGGCCATCGGGTAGCGCGGGTCCTTGCCGTCCGCGGCCGGGGCGAAGTTGGCGCCCTTGGCGGCCCAGAACTGGCCGATCAGGTTGCCGCTCCGGTCGGCGACCCCGGTGAAGCCGCTGACCACGCCGCGGGCGTTGGCGGTGCCCGGCAGGGCGGCCAGCTGCTGGACGGTGGCGTCGGTGAGCGAGGCGTTGCCGCTCTCGCTCTTCACCTTGGTGCTGGCGCGGGAGCCGGCCGAGTAGTCCACGACCTGGACCGAGACGTCCGAGTAGCTCTTGGAGTTGTTGTCCCGCATGGCCTTGCCGAAGGTGTCGGAGAAGACCATGGTGCCGGCGACGAAGGCGGTGCCGAGCATGACGGCCAGCGCCGTCATGAGGAGTCGGCCCTTGTGGGCCAGCACGTTGCGCAGTGCGGTGCGGTACATGGGGTGTCCTGGGTTTCGCGTAGGGGCGGCGGCTGGGCTGGCGGGCCCTGGCTGGTGGTGGCTCTAGCTGGTGCGGCCCTTGGCGTCGAAGCGGCGCATGCGGTCCAGGACGGTGTCGGCGGTGGGGTGGTGGAGTTCGTCGACGATGCGGCCGTCGGCGAGGAAGACGACGCGGTCGGCGTAGGAGGCGGCGACGGGGTCGTGGGTGACCATGACGACGGTCTGGCCGAGTTCGCGGACGGAGTTGCGCAGGAAGGAGAGGATCTCGGCGCCGGAGCGGGAGTCGAGGTTTCCGGTGGGTTCGTCGGCGAAGATGATGTCGGGCTTGCCGGCGAGGGCGCGGGCGCAGGCGACGCGTTGCTGTTGGCCGCCGGAGAGCTGGGAGGGGCGGTGGCTGAGGCGGCCGGAGAGGCCGACGGTGTCGACGACGCGGTCGAGCCAGGCCTTGTCGACCTTGCG